>CAMIVO010000028.1 GCA_946401865.1 uncultured Clostridia bacterium | reverse complement strand
TTGATTATATGGAGGGTAAATTTATGATTAAATTAGGTGTTTTATATGGGGGAAAATCTACAGAAAATGAGGTTTCTGTAAAATCTGCAAAATCTATTTTAGAAAATTTAGATAAAAATAAATATGAAATTTACCCAATATATATTGATAAAAATGGAAAATGGTTTGAAGAAAAACAAACTAAAATGGAAATAGAAAACATTATTGAATATTTAAAAAGTTTGGATGTTGTTTTCCCAGTTTTACATGGCTTATATGGTGAAGATGGAACAATTCAAGGAATGCTTGAGCTATTTAATATTAAATATGTTGGATGCAGAGTTCTTGCTTCAGCCTTAGGAATGGATAAAGTTTACACAAAGATCATTTTTGATAAGGCTAAAATTAAACAAACAAAATATATTTATATTAAATTAAGTAAAAATAATACATATTCTTATGTAGATGAGGACTTTAACGAGTATGTTATTAGTCTTGAAGAAATAGCAGATATTGTAGAAAGTAAATTAAGATATCCAATGTTTGTAAAACCTTCAAACTCAGGTTCTTCTGTTGGAGTAAATAAAGCAGAAACTAAAGAACAGTTAATAAAAAATATAAAAATTGCTGGTCAATTTGATAAAAAAATTTTAGTAGAAGAAGGAATAAAAGGAAAAGAAATAGAATGTGCGGTTTTAGAAAATAAAGATGGAAAGATTGAGGTAACAAATCCTGGTGAGATTATTCCTGCAGGAGAATATTATTCATTTGACTCAAAATATAATGATAAAAATTCAGAAACTTTAAATAATGCAAGAATAACAGAAGAACAAAAAGAAGAAGTTAAAAAGTTAGCTGTAAAAGCTTTTAAAGCAATAGATGGAAAAGGGCTTTCAAGAGTAGACTTTTTTGTTGAAGATAAAACTGGTACTATTTATATAAATGAAATAAATACAATGCCTGGATTTACAGAAATAAGTATGTATCCTAAATTATTCAAAGAATATGGATATTTGTATTCAGAGCTTTTGGATAAATTAATTGAAATTTAAAATAGAACAACTTAATATTATTAAAAGTACACAATAAAAATAAATGATTTTGCTCGGCTTCAGCTAATCAACGCTAATTTCTAAATCAATTTTTGGACTCCCTTCCATTGTTGCTTCGCAAAATGAACTCTTGTCCTAAAATTGATTAAGAAATTACGCTAGATTGCTTTACATTCGCTTCAATCATTTATTTTTATTGTGTACTTTTGATAATATACTATGAATTGTTGTATATAATTTTTTGTCGATTTTTGTCGAACGATTTTTCTTTACAAAACCTACAAAATATGATATTATTGTAGTAGTTTATTTCAAATATTTTAAAATTTTATGATATATACAAATAAATTTATTAATCTTATAAGTTTTATTTTAACCATTATTGTATGTTCTGTCATATATTTTTGTTTTCTAAAAAAAGAAAGTCCTATTGAAAAAGTAGCTAATTTAGTTCCTGAAATAAATATTATTAAAGAGGATGAAAAAGACGAACCAAAAAAGGAAAATAAAGAAGCAGAAAATGTACAAAAACAACCAGATTTGGGAAATTGGTACATAGAAATTCCAGCCATAAATTTAACTGCACCAATTGCAGATGGCACAGATTCAGATACATTAAATAAGTATGTGGGTCATTTTATGGACACTCCATTAGAAATGGGAAATATAGGACTAGCAGGTCATAATAGAGGATATGAAATTAATTATTTTCAAAATTTAAAAAAACTTCAAAAAGAAGATCAAATTATTTATACACATGAAAATTTTAAAAAGACTTATATTATAGATAAAATTGAAATAATAGAAAATACTAATTGGAATTTCTTAAAAGAATCTGAAGAAAATAAAATAACTTTAATTACCTGTATTGAAAATGAGCCTAAATATAGAAGATGTATTCAAGCAGTAGAATCAGAAAATTAAGGCATATAAAATACTTTCTCGAATAGTATTATAACGAGAAAGGAGGCATCCTGTATGTTTTTGAGATTTATTCATACAGGTTAATAATTTATGAAATTTTGTAAAAAAATAGTTTATTTAACTATAATTTCTTTATTGGTAATTATAGGTCTTTTAGTTTCAAAAAAGATGATTAAAAATACAAAAATGGGTAATAATATGAGTAGTCAACAAATCGTAGATTATATTTTAAATATCAATTCATATAAGGCAAATATAAGCGTGCAAGTTAATAGTAATAAAAATACAAATAAATATGTTTTAGAGCAAGAATACAATTCGGAAAATGAGAGAACACAAGTTGTTATAGAACCCTCAAATATTGCTGGAGTTAAAATTGTTTTAAAAGATGGAAATTTGAAAGTAGAAAATACAAATCTAAATTTATCAAAAATTTTTGAAAACTATAAAGGATTAGAGGATAATAGCTTGGATTTAATTGCTTTTATTGATGATTATAAAAGCAATGATAAGTCCAGTATGGAAGAAAATGAAAATGAGATTGTTCTAAAAACCAAAAGCGATAATCAGAATAAATATCATCAAAATAAAATATTGTACATAAATAAAGAAAAAAAGGTTCCTACAAAAATGATAATTGAAGATAATAACCAAAATACGACAATAAACATACAATATAATAATATAGAAATAAATTAAAAAGCTCAGCTTTTTTAATTAATCTACGAATATATAGACTTCTAAAATATGCTAATAGTAGGAGTGAATATTATGCAAATAAAAAGAGGAGATATGTTTTATGCAGATTTAAGCCCTGTTGTAGGATCAGAACAAGGAGGAATAAGACCGGTTTTAATTATTCAAAATGATTTAGGTAACAAATATAGTCCAACTGTAATAGCAGCTGCAATTACATCTCAGACTAATAAAACAAAATTACCAACACATATAGAAATCGACGGAGAATCTCAAGGTTTAAAAAATAATTCTGTTATTTTAACTGAACAAATTAGAACAATAGATAAAAGCAGATTAAAAGAAAAAATAGGGCATATAGATGATGATAAAATAATAAATAAAATAAATAATGCTTTAGGCGTTAGTTTTGGACTTTAACTCTTATGAAAAAAATTAAAAGTTTAGAGAATTTCTAAACTTTTAATTTTTTGATAATTTTTGCTTCATTATATAAGTTATCAATTTTTGTTTTTCTTAGTTCATAGGCTGATTTATAGTCATTCCATATAGTATGGAAATTTTCTACATTTTCATTTTCAATAAAGTATAATTTCATGTATTCTAAAAAGTAATTTTTCTTATCTTCAGTTTTGGCATTTATAAATTTATTATACAATTTTTCAATTTTCTCAAATCTTTTAAGATTTTCATACAAATAATCTACATAGTCTTGACAACAGGTAATTTCATAATAAAGGTCATCTAAAACAACTTTTATAAGAACTTTTACAATAGCTGGGTTGTTTTTACCTAGTTTAGCAGTATCTGAATTATCTTTAATTGTGTTTTGCGACTGTTGATTTGGTTTAGTATTTTCTATAAGTATTTTTAAAGTATCAGAAATACCAACATGTGATTTGTATTGACGTTTACTAACAATAGCATCATACTCATCAGCAACACGAATTATTTGTCCTTCATAAGGAATATCTTTTTTAGTTAAGCCTTGAGGGTATCCAGTTCCATTTAGAGCTTCATGGTGATAATATGGACCAGCTGAGTATGGACGAAGCTTTAAATCTTTTATACACATTTCATATCCAATTGTTGTATGTGTTTTTATAACTTCATATTCTTCATCTGTAAGTTTAGCAGGCTTTTGTAGTATTTCTGCAGGAATAAAAATTTTGCCTATATCGTGCAAATATGCACAAATAGTACAATATTCTGTAAAACCCTTTGAACAATGTAAATATTCGCATAATCTACATGTAATTGCAGCAACGTTTTCACAATGCTTTCTAGTAAAAACATCTAGAGAACCAAGTGCATTTAATTGATCTTGCATGGTCTTATCTAAATTATAAGATTTTAGAGAGGTTCTATCATAAAAATCAAATACTTCTTTTTTCATTTGAATATGCTCCTTATGTTTTTTACTTTTACATAGTGATTATATATTAAAAAAAATTAAAATGCAATATAATTTTTTTATTAATAATTGATAATATTTATTAATTGTGATATCCTATTTGGTGACGGGGAATAAATAGAAATATCCTATTTGGTGACGGGGAATAAATAGGAAAAATTATCCTATTTGGTGACGGGGAATAAATAGGAAAAATGAGTTAAAAAGGGAAAAAACGATGGAATTAAGCTTTAGAAATTATATTGAACAACTATTAAAAAATCCATATTTATGTGTTATTACTATATTAATGCTTAGTGTTATTTTAGTTAATGGATGGACAGATGCTCCAAATGCAATTGCAACATGTGTATCTACAAGAAGTATAAAACCTAAAAAAGCAATTATAATGGCTGCAGTTTTTAATTTTTTGGGTGTATTTACAATGACATTATTAAGCTCCACAGTTGTTCAAACTTTATACAATATAGCAAATTTTGGAAATGACTCTTCAAATGCACTTGTAGCACTGTGTGCTGGACTTGTTGCAATAGTTTTGTGGGCAGTTTTAGCTTGGTTTTTTGGAATACCAACAAGTGAAAGTCATGCACTTATTGCAGGGGTTTCTGGTGCAGCAATTGCTATACAAAAAGGTGCTTCAGGTATAAATATTGAAGAATGGAAAAAAGTATTATATGGGTTAATTTTATCTGCTATTTTGGGATTTTTATTTGGTTATATAATTACCAAAATAATAGAAAAAATATTTAAAAATTTTGATAGAAGAAAAACTCTTCCGTTTTTTAAAAAATTTCAAGTATTTAGTGGTGGGGCAATGGCTTTTATGCATGGAGCACAAGATGGACAAAAGTTTATAGGAATTTTTTTGCTTGTTGTTTCATTGGCAAATGGGATAACAAATGCAAATAATTTTACAATTCCAATATGGCTTATGCTACTATGTTCTGCAACTATGACAATAGGAACATCTATTGGAGGGTACAAAATAATAAAAACAGTAGGTTTAAAAATGGTTAAACTTGAAACTTATCAAGGTGCATCTGCAGATCTTGCTGGAGCACTTTGCTTACTATTATCAACTGCTTTAGGAATTCCAGTAAGCACAACTCAAGTTAAAACAACAGCTATAATGGGAGTTGGAGCATCAAAAAATATAAAAAATGTTAATTGGAAAATCGTAAAAAATATGTTTTTGGCATGGATAATTACTTTTCCAGCATGTGGCTTATTAGGTTATGTAATGTCTAAAATATTTTTATACTTTTAGGATAGTCATTTATGAAATAGTGAGTTCTATTAGAATATAAAAAATAATTATATAAGAGGTATATATGAAAAAGGAAGAATTAAATTATTATGATGAATTCATAAAAAATGTAGATATTTGTTGTGAAATTTCGAATATTTTAAAACAATTTACAGAAGATTTTAATTATAATGAAACAAAAGACATTGAAAATCAAGTACACAAATTGGAAAATGATGCAGACTTAAATTTGCATAATATTAAAAATTATTTGGTAAAAGACTTTTTACCACCAATAGATAGAGAAGATATTGTTTTATTAGTTAATAAAATAGATGATGTTGTTGATAATTTGGATGAAATAATTATTGACTTGAATATTTATGATGTAAAAGAATTAAGAAGCGATTTTAAAGACTATGTAGAATTAATTTGCAAAATTTGTTTGAAATTTAAGGAAATTATGAATAGTTTTAAAAATCCTAAAAAGTTTGAACAAACAAAGAACATAGTTATCGAGATTAATAATCTTGAGGTCCAGGGAGATAGATTATTTGAAAACTCTATAAATAATTTATATAGTAATGAAACAAATGCTATTGAAGTTTTAAAATGGCATACTATTTATGAGTGTATAGAAAACTGTATAGATTCTTTTGAGAGTGTGGCAGATTATGTTGAAGAAATTATTATGAAAAATGCATAAAGCTTGAAAAATAGATTTTTTAATATATATTTATTAAGATGTGAATTAATAAAAAAGGAGTTTATTAATGAATAAAAGTGAAGCTGAAAAAAGGATTAATGAGTTAGTTGAAAAAACAACATATTATGCAAAAAAATATTATGAAGAAGATAAGCCTGAAATAAGCGATTTTGAATATGATATGATGATGCTTGAGTTAAGAGATTTAGAAAGAAAATATCCTGAATTTGTAAAAAAAGAATCATATACACAACATGTTGGAGGAAATGTAAAGAGCCGGATTTAGCAAAGTTGAACATGAAATTCCTCTTTTAAGTATGCAGGATATTTTTAGTATAGAAGAAATAGAAGAATATGTAAATAAAATACAAAAACAAGCCAAAGAAGCTAATATAGAAAATCAAAATTTTGTGGTTGAAACCAAAATTGATGGTTTGACAGCATCTTTAGAATATAAAAATGGTATTTTTGTTAGAGGTTCTACAAGAGGAAATGGACTAGTTGGAGAAGATGTAACAGAAAATTTAAAAACAATAAAAAATATTCCTCAAAAACTTACAGAAAATGTTGATATAATAGTACGTGGAGAAGTTTTTATTAGCTCAAAAGATTTTGAAGAGATGAATCTAAGAAGAGAAGAGGAAGGACTAGAAACTTTTGCAAATGCTCGTAATGCTGCAGCTGGATCTTTAAGACAGCTAGACAGTAATATTACAAAAACAAGACCACTTGATATTTATGTATATAATATTCAAAAAATAGAGAGAAAAGAAATATTTTCTCATTATGAAGCATTAAATTACTTACAAAAACTAGGATTTAATGTTAATCCAATAAAAATATTATGTAAAAATTCTGAAGATGTAAAAAAAGCAATTGAAAAAATTGGACAAAAGAGAAATTCCTTAACTTTTGGAATAGATGGGGCTGTTATAAAAGTAGATGATTTAAAATATAGAGATATATTAGGAACAACAGCTAAAAATCCAAGATGGCAAATTGCTTATAAATATCCACCAGAGCAAAAAGAAACAAAACTTATAGATATAGTTTGTAATGTGGGCAGAACTGGAGTTATAACACCTCTTGCAATATTAGAGCCAGTTCAAGTTGCAGGGTCAACAATTTCAAAGACTACTTTACACAATGAAGATTTTATTAAAGAAAAAGGCTTAAAAATAGGAGATACGGTTTTAATTCAGAAAGCAGGTGATGTTATTCCTGAAATTGTCAAAGTATTAAAGGAAAGAAGAACTGGAGAAGAAAAAGAATTTAAAATGCCTGAAAGATGTCCTGTTTGTGGAGCAAAAACAATAAGACTTGAAGGAGAAGCTGCAATTAGATGTACAGGAACAGAATGTCCTGCAAAACTATATAGAAATCTTGTACATTTTGTATCAAGAGAAGCAATGAATATAGATGGACTAGGAGAAAATATAATAGATCAATTATTAAGCAAAAAATTAATTTCAAATATTGCAGATATATACAAATTGTCTTTTGAAGATATAGCTTCTTTAAAAAAGAATGGAACAAAATTTGCAGATAATTTAATAAATGCAATAGAAAATAGCAAGAAAAACGATTTATATAGATTACTTACAGCTTTAGGAATAAATCATATAGGAGCAAAAGCTTCAAAAATATTAGCAAAAAAATATAAAACAATTGATAATTTAATGCAAGCAAATTTGGAAGAACTTTCAGAAATTGCTGATATTGGACCAATAATGGCCAAAAGTATTGTAGAATTTTTTGAAGAGGATCAAACAAAAGATCTAATTGAGAAATTAAAGCAAGCAGGAGTAAATACAGAAAGTCTAGAAAAAGAAGAACAAAATCAAAAATTCGAAGGACTAACATTTGTTTTAACAGGAAGTTTAGAAAAATATACAAGACAAGAAGCAACAGACTTAATTGAAAAATTTGGTGGAAAAGTATCGGGTTCAGTATCTAAAAAAACCGACTACTTGTTAGCTGGAGAAGATGCAGGAAGCAAATTAACAAAAGCTCAAAGCTTAGGCGTAAAAATAATAACTGAAGAAGAATTTGAGAAGTTGTCAATGGGGACGGACCTTTTTGACAACTAAGGAAAATCTGTCAAAAAGGTCCGTCCCTATTGACACCATTGCAGAGAAAAGGAGAAGGTATGAACAATTACACTTTTGAAATGATGTATGAAGATTTAAGAAACGGATATCAAATATATTATACCTATGTAAAAAACAGATATTTATTATTTAGAACAGCTAAAAATTGTTATACTCAAAAGTTAATTTCTAATAATGATAAAAATCCACATCCAAGACAAACTATGCTCACATTAAAAAGAGTAAAAGAAATTTTTCCATTTATGGAAGATATTGAGTATAGAGTAGGCGTATCAGATGTGGAATGAAAAAGGGACACGTGAAAAAAGGGACACGTACTAAAAACATGACTTAAATGAATTTGGAAGGTGTCCCCAAAATCATCCCTAAAATCATTGATTTTTCATTAAATTTGATATAAAATAAAAGCAAATAAAAATAAAGGGAGGAGTTTATATGAACTATAAAATTGTAGGTCAAACTGTACCAGTAGTTGAAGTAACGCTTAATAAAGGAGAGTCAATGTTTACTCAGAGCGGTGGAATGGCATATCAAACAGAAGGAATCAAGATGAATACTAACGCTCGCGGAGGTGTAATGAAAAGCTTAGGAAGAATGTTTGCAGGAGAATCAATATTTATGGCAAATTATACTGCAGAAACAGAAGGAGCAATGGTAGCTTTTGCATCAACAGTCCCAGGAGCAATAGTACCAATTGATTTAAGAAATTTACCAAATGGTTTAATTATGCAAAAAGGTGCATTTTTATGTGCAGAACAAAGTGTGGAAACAAGTGTAGCATTTACTAGAAAGTTTTCTGCAGGATTATTTGGAGGAGAAGGATTTATTCTTCAAAAAGCTCAAGGAAATGGTATTGTATTTTTAGAAGTTGATGGAGATGTTATAGAAAAAGAATTAGCACCAGGAGAGGTTTTAAAAGTCGACACTGGAAATGTTGTAGCATTTGATACAAATGTATCTTATGAAATTGAAACAGTAAAAGGACTTGGAAATATTTTCTTAGGTGGAGAGGGATTATTCTTAACTAAACTTGTTGGACCTGGAAAAGTAATACTTCAATCACAAAACTTTAATGAATTTATAGCTAGAGTAGTTCCACATGTTTCTTCAAAAAAATAAGAAATGAATAGAGGAAAAAATGAATTTGAAAAAAAATATTTGGCAAAAGGACAAGATTGGAGGACTTGAACTAAATAACAGAATTGTAAGATCTGCAACAAATGAACATTTAGGTTCTCTTGAAGGACATGTAACAGATGATTATATTAAGGTATATGAAAATTTGGCAAAAAGCGGAATAGGACTAATAATTACTTCGCATATGGCAATTGATGCAAATCAAAGAGCAGAATGTACCCATATTTGCGCAAATGATATTGAAAATGAGAAGAAATTTAAACAATTAACAGATACAGTGCATAGATATGGTTCTAAAATAATTGCTCAAATTTCTTATCCTGGTCATCATGGAAGTAAAATGCAAGTTGTTAAAACTCCAAGTGGATTAGGACAAACAGAAGCTCTTTCACAAGAGGATATTAAAGAATATATAAAAAAACATATAGAAACCATTAAGCATTTAAAAAAAGTTGGATTTGATGGAGTCCAATTACATATGGCTCATGGGTTTTTATTAAGTGAATTTTTATATCCTTTTTACAATAAACGTACAGATTGCTATGGTGGAGCTGTAAATAATCGTTATAGAATTATTCATGAATTATTAGATGAAGCAAATAAAATTAAAGATTCAAATTTTGTTTTAATTTCTAAAATTGATTCTGTATCAAAATCTGAAGAGAGTGAATTTTTGAATCAACAAATTGAAATATGTAAATGGCAAGAAAGAGATGGAATTGATGCTATTGAAGTTAGCGGTGCAAATTTCAAAAAGTATAATCAAACTACTCCATATTTTCTAGAAAATGCAGTAAAAATAAAAGATAATGTAAATATACCAATAATTTTAGTTGGTGGATTTAGAAATACACAACAAATGGAAGATGCCTTAAGTAAAGGAATTGATTTTATATCAATGAGTCGACCTTTTATTGCAGATGAAAATTTTGTTCAGAAATTGAAAAACGGGGAAAGAAGTATTTGTACTAATTGTAATAAATGTTTTGAAATTTTTAAAACAGAATATAAGTGTTGTTCACTAAGAAAAGATAAAATTAAACAATATGAAATCAACTTTAATGAAAACATATTAAAGGCTAATTAAAATAAAAGCAAATAATAAGAAGAAATGAATAGAGGAAAAAATGCAAGAACAAGAATATCAAATAGAAAATCAAGAATCCTTTGAATTAAAACACATTTTTGATTGTGGACAGTGCTTTAGATGGAATGAAGAAGATGATAAAAGTTATACTGGGGTATTTAAAGGAAATGTTTTAAATGTAAAAAAAGATAATAATACAATATATTTTAAAGGCATTGTAAATGGCAATATTAAAGATATTGTAGAGGATTATTTTGATTTAAATAGAGACTATACAAAAATCAAAAAAACATTATCAAAAGTAGACAATAATATTAAAAAAGGAATTGAATATGGAGAAGGTATAAGGATATTAAATCAAGATTTAGTAGAAACAATTCTTTCTTTTATAATTTCTGCTAACAACAATATTCCAAGAATAAAAAAGATAATTGAAAGACTTTCTGAAAGTTATGGTACAAAAATAGTTTGGAATAAAAAGAACTATTATGCATTTCCAAGCTTAAAACAGTTAGAAAATGTAAGTGTAGAAGAATATAGAAATTTAGGGCTAGGCTTTAGAGATAAAAGAATATATGATACTGTACATATGTTGTTAAATAATCAAGTTGATTATAAAAAATGGTATGATGAAAATAATACTTTAAAGGTAAGAGAGGAACTTTTAAGTTTGGCAGGAGTTGGACCAAAGGTTGCAGATTGTATTTTGCTGTTTTCAGATTTAAAAAGATTTGATGTGTTTCCAATAGATGTTTGGGTAAGAAGAGTTATGAATGAACTTTATATAAAAAATCCAGATGAAACAAAAGTTAATAAAAAAGATATTGAAAGGATTGCTTACCAAAAATTTGGTAATCTTGAAGGTATTGCTCAACAGTATTTGTTTTATTGGAAAAGAGAGGCGTGAGTTTCGAAACAAGTGTAAAAAATTGCACTTGTTTTTTTATTTAAATTATAGTATTATATGATATAAATAAAAGAAAAAAGAGGAAAAATAGATGTACTTAAAAAGATTAGAGATGCAAGGATTCAAATCTTTTGCAGATAAAACTATTTTAGAATTTAAACCAGGAATTACAAGTGTAATAGGCCCAAATGGTTCAGGAAAAAGTAATATTGCAGACGCAATTCGTTGGGTTTTAGGAGAACAAAGTATAAAAGAGCTTCGTGGAGGAAAGTCTGCAGATATAATTTTTGCAGGAACACAAAGCAGAAAATCATTAGGTTTTGCTGAAGCTTCGCTTGTTTTTGATAATACAGATAATAAACTTCCTATAGAGTACCAAGAAGTTATTGTTACTAGAAGAATATATAGAAGCGGAGAAACAGGATATTTTATAAATAAAGTTCAATGTAGACTTAAAGATGTATTAGAATTATTTATGGATACTGGAATTGGTAAAGATGGATATTCTATAATTGGACAAGGTAAAATAGATGAAATATTAAGTAATAAATCAGAAGATAGAAGAAATGTATTTGAAGAGGCAGCAGGAATTGTTAAATTTAAAACTAGAAAAGAAGAATCTGAAAAAAAGCTAGAACGCACTAAACTTAATGTTTTAAGAATAAATGATATTTTAACAGAAATTGAAGGAAATTTAGATCCTTTAAAGGCACAAAGTGAGAAAGCAAAAAAATATATAGATTTAAAAACAGAGCTTAAAAACATTGAGGTCGGTTTATTTGTACATAATATAGAAAAATTTAAAACAGATTTGGAAAAAGTATCTCAAGATATTACAGTTATGCAAGAAAACTGTAATTTAGAAGAAGCAAAACTTGAAAAAATAAAAATCGTAAAAGAAGACTTAAAAGGCACAATAGATGAGCTAACAGAAAACATTGAAAAAACTCAAAACTTAGGATTTACAAGCCAAAAAGAAATTGAGATCCTAAATTCAAATATTAATGTTGCAAAATCAAAAATACAAAATAATGAGGAAAATAAAGAAAGATTTAATCAAGAGATAGAAGAAATTAAACAAAAGATTGAAAAATCTACACAAGATATGGAACTTAAATTAAGCAGAAAAGATAGCTTAAAAGAAAATAAAGAAAAATTTGAAAAAGAGCTTGAAGAAAAGCTTTCTATGCTAGAAGAAATAAATAAAACATTATCAGAAAAAGAGCTTGAAATTGAAGAAGATAAAAGAAAATTAGAAGAAAATACAGATACAAAATATGAAATAGATGGCATAATTAATGAGCAAAAAGTAAATATATCAAACTTAGAAAAAAGAATGGTTCAAATTCAAAATGAAATTACAAATTCTATTTCAGAATTAGACAATACAAGATTTACTAAAGAAGAACTAGAAAAAGGCTTTTATGAGGTGCAAAAACAAAAAAATGAAATTACAAAAGAATTAGAAAAAAATAAATCAAAGAAAAATGAAATAGATGAGAAAATTAAATCTATAGATATAAGAATAAATAATAGCATTCAAGAGTTTAATTTTAAAGAATCTAAGTATAAATTTTTAGTAGAAACTGAAAAAGAAAAAGAAGGTTTTCAAAGAAGTGTTAAAGCTTTATTAAAAGATTGTGAAAAAATTAAAGAGCTTGGAAAAGGTGTTAGAGGAGCAATTGCAGAACTTATTGATGTTCCAGAAAATATTGAAACAGCAATAGAGATGGCATTAGGTGCAAGCATGCAAAATATTGTTACTGATAACGAGCAAGATGCAAAAAGATTAATTGAGTATTTAAGAAAAAATAATTTAGGAAGAGCCTCTTTTTTACCAATTTCAAATGTTAAAGGTAAAAAAATAGAAAAGATAAAAGGAAATAATGCAGGAGTATTAGGTGTTGCATCAGATCTAATTAAATATGATAAACAATATGAAGGTATTATTTTAAACTTACTTGGAAGAACTGTTATTGTAGAAAATATGGACATAGGAATTAAACTTGCTAAAGACAATGAAAATTCATTTAGAATTGTTACAATAGAGGGAGATATTATAACAACAACAGGTGCAATGTCCGGAGGTTCTGTAAGCAAAAAAACAGTTAATATTTTAGGTAGAAGTAAACAAATAGAAAACTTAGCTAAAGAAATTGAACAAATAAAAAAATTACAAGAAGATTTAAAAAAGGAAAAAGAAAATATTTTAAATTCTTCACAAGATTTTCTAAAACAAGCGCAAGAGTTAGAAAACTCTTTACAGACAATAGAAATAAAATACAATGTAGAAAACGAAAAAATAAATACTGTTAATCAAAATATACAACGAATTTCTGATCATTTGGCAAAATTAAAACAAGAAAAAAATGAAATAGAGACCAAAAAGGAAGAATATTTAAAAAATATCGAACAAGAAAATATTAAAAAATCAGCCATAGAAGAAGAGAATATTAATTTAAAAGAAAAAATTACACATTTTTCAGATGCTAATAAAGATACACAAAAACAAGTGGATGATTTAAATTTTGATATTACAAACTTAAAAATATCTGTTTCGTCTTTCAATGAAAGTGAAAATTCTATTGATGAAATGGCAGAACTTTTAAAACAAGAGATAGAAAATCAAAATAAAAACATCGAAAACAAAAAAAATCAAATTGAAAAAATGAGTGCTGAACAAGTCGAACTTGAAAAACAAATTAAGCAAGATGAGAAAAACATAGAAGAAATAAAAAATAAAGTAGCTAAAAGTGACAGTGACATTGAAAAGATGAAAAATGAAAGACAAAAGTCCAATGAAAAACTTACTCAAAAAGAGACAGAAGAGGTTGAAGAATTTAAAATAATTGAAGATTTGAAAGGTCAAATTGTAAAACTTGATGTAAAAAAATCTAAACTTGATGATGATTTAAACAATGTAATTACAATGCTTTGGAATGAATATGAACTTACTCCAAATGCATGTGGAGAATATCCAAAACCAGAAAATATTGCAATTACAACCAGAAGAGTAAATGTTTTAAGGCAAGATATACGTGAACTTGGCTCTGTAAATGTAGATTCAATTGAAGAATATAAAAACTTAAAACAAAGATATGACTTTATGTGTGAGCAACGCCTAGATTTGGAGAATACATCTAGCAAATTAAGAGGTATAATTGCAGAAATTACAGAAAATATGAAAACTCAATTTAAAGAAAAATTTAAAATAATAAATGAAAATTTTGGACAAACCTTTAAAGAGCTTTTTGGCGGAGGAGAAGCAAAAATTACACTTCAAGATGAAAACAATATTTTAGAGTGTGGAATAGATATTATTGCACAGCCACCAGGAAAAAAACTACAAAGTATGGCACTTTTATCAGGTGGAGAACGAGCATTTACTGCAATTGCATTACTATTTGCAATATTAAAAATGAACCCAGCACCATTCTGTGTGTTAGATGAAATAGAAGCTGCACTTGATGATGTAAATGTTAACAGATATGCAGAGTTCTTAAAAAAATTTGCAAAAGGAACACAATTCTTAGTAATTACACATAGAAAAGGAACAATGGAGGCAGCAGATACAGTTTATGGTGTAACAATGGAAGAGAAAGGAATATCAAAATTATTATCTATGAAGTTGAAATAAGTAATATATTTACTAGTTTAGATAAAAATAGAAAGGAAGACTGTATGGAACAATTTGAATTAGTTGATATAAATGGAAATAAAACAGGTACAATCATTAATGTTAATAACTATAGAGGTGCAGAATCTATACCAGAAGGAGAGTACATACCAATAGTGAAGCTGGTAATTATTAATAAAGATAAAAAAATACTACTTCAAAAAAGAAGTATGAATAAAGTAGCAAATCCAGGGCAATGGGGGCTAACTGGTGGAAAAGTTAATGCTGGAGAAGATACTTTAACTACTGCCATTAGAGAAACTTATGAAGAAATTGGAATTAAGCTTAATAAAGAAGAACTAAAGTTTCTTTGCAAGTATAATACAAGAAAAGCTATTTTTATTATTTATTATATTGAAAAAGATGTTAATATAGAAGATTGTAAAATGCAAACAAAAGAAGTTGATGAATTGAGATATTTTAGTATTGATGAACTAGATAAATTAGAAAAAGTTGAAGGAAAACAATGGTTAAAAGAATTGAAAGCTATATTATAATATAAAAAGATTTGTCCCAAAATGAAAAAATTTACAAAAAAGAACTGTCCCCAAATGAAAAAATGAATAATATATTAAAATCTGGCAATACTTCTAGTAAGAAGATTCACAGGAGGAAAAAGCTTATGGAAAAGAGCCAGATGAAAAATATGGTAGTATTAAAAAATTTACCATCTAATTTAATTGAAGAAGCTATTGTTGTTTTTAAAACAGTAAAAAACGCAAAAGAGTTTCAATACATAGATAAAATAGAGAGCAATAAAAATGAGTCAAGTAAAAGGGATACAAAGGATTATATGGTTAAAGAAGCAGAAAGCGTTATATCTAACTATATAAAATTAAATGAAAAAAAATCAAATAAAGTTAGTAATTCTAAAGTTAACAAAAAATATAAAAGACTAAAAATTTATAGTATTGTAGTTAGTATTGCATTTATTGTAGCCTTATTTTGGTGAAACTGGTTCACATTCAGATTTATTTGAATAAAAATATAGTTTATTTTTAATGAAATAAAAACTCATGGTTTAAAATAGCTACTTTTTTTAGTAGACTTATTTATAGCCATGAGTTTTTTTGTTAGGTAGTATGAATAATATTAAAAATTCGGACATAGTATTTAATAAATTCATTTTTTTATGAATAGAACTTACTTAGGAAGGAAAAAAGAGTATGGAAAAAGCTATGTCTATTGAAGAAAGAATAAGAAGAGCGGAAGATATTTATAATAGAAGATACGGAAATGGCTATTATTCGCCATACAAATCAAATATAAAAAATAAAAATAAACCTTCTTTGACAAAAAGGTTTATTAAACAGATTATAATTTGTATGTTAGTTTATTCAATTTTTTATGTAACATCTAATAGAGAATATTTTTTATCAAATGAATTTAGAAATAAAGTGGAGGAATTTTCTTCTCAAAATGAAGTATTAAAAAATACATATAATTATATAATTGGATATGTTGATAAATATTTAAATAAAAAACAAGAAGAAAATAAAGAAGATGGAAAAGGAGACAATAAAGAGGAAAATAAAGAAAAAGCTAAAGAAGAAAATAAAGCTTCTCAAGAAATACAGAGTAATGAAGTAATAAATGATAATTCACAAATTGTAAATGAGCAAAATATAGGTGGTTCAAATGAAATTGCAAAAGAGGAAACACCAAAAACTCAAGAAGAAATTGATGCAGAAGAAATAAAAAATAAAATCAGTTTTGTTGTTCCTATTGAAGGAACTATAAGCTCAACTTTTGGTTGGAGAAACCCAACAACAGCAACAGTACCAAAATACCATACAGGATTAGATTTAGCAGCTCCCACAGGAACAGTAATAAAATCAGCGACAGATGGTGTGGTAACAATGGTATCAAGTTATGGGGATTATGGCAAACATTATAGAATACAAAATGATGATGTGACTATTATATATGCTCATTGTAGCAAACTGTATTTAAAAGAAGGGGACTATGTTACACAGGGACAAGAAATAGCCGAAGTAGGTTCTACTGGTAATTCTACAGGACCACATTTACATTTTGAAATTAGAAAGGAAGATAGATTAGTGGACCCACAGTTGATACTTGACATATAAAATTAGTTATGGAAGTAGGAAGTAAAGGAGTATTATGATTATAAGAATTGATTTGAAAATTTTTCTTATGTTAATTCTTTTTTATTTTACCAAGCAAGTTAAAATATATAGTATAATAATGATATTTGCAATAATTCACGAACTAAGTCATTTATGTGCAGGATTAGTATTAAAAATGAAAATAAAAAGAATAACAATTATGCCAATTGGACTTTCAATAGAATTTAAAGTTCCATATAAAGATTTAAATTCAAAATTATTAAAATCAAATAAATTAGAATTTAAAAAGATTTTTATAGCAGTTGCAGGACCTTTAATTAATATTGTAATAATTTTTATAGTTTTATTATTAAATATAAATAATGAATTAAAAAATTTAATTATTTATTCTAATTTATTAATTGCATTATTTAATTTAGTACCAATATATCCTTTAGATGGAGGAAGAATTCTAAAATCAATTTTGAATTTATTAAAAGGTAAAAGAAAATCAGAAATTATAATAAATAGGGTATCAAATATATTTCTATTTTTAATAATTTTTGTTTTTAGCATTTTAATATATTATTTAAAAAATATATCTATTTTGTTTATTATGATTTATTTACTATATTTGGTAACAAGGGAAAATAAAACACATAGAATGAAAATGCAAATGTATAAAATTATAGATGAGGGGTAAAAGAATTTATATTATATTTTATGTACAAAAAAAATGTGTTATGTTATAATTAGTTAATAAGATGGGAGAAAAGAGATGGATATTAAAGATATTATTAATATAAATATTATATTCTAACTATTTTTTATGCATCTCTTTAGTAAATAAAATAGCATCATAACTTCCATAATAATTTTTTCTTAATCCAACTTCTTGAAAATTAAATTGTTTATACAAATTGATTGCTATTGGGTTATTCGAGCTCACCTCTAAATTAATTTTTTTTATATTATTTTCTATACAAAAATTAATAATATAGTTTATTAAAATTTTAGATATACCGTTTACCTCGAAAAGCTTTTTTTACAACAATATTGGTAATTTCAGCAGTATCAAAGATTTTTAATATTCCAATAAATCCAATAATTTGGCTGTTCTGTTTTATAATGAAGTAGGTAGAATTTGGATTTTCAAGTTCACTTTTAAATATATTGTAATTCCAAAAATTATCAAATTCTGATTCTAAAATACTTTTTATTTCATCTAAATTTGATAAGTTCATAATTGATACTTCAAAATTATTTATTAGCATTAAGTTTTTCCTCCATTTTTTGTTCGGCTTCTGATTTCCTTAAATATAGAGGTTCAATGTTTTTATAGTCTTCATTATTATGATTTTTATATCCAAGAATTCCAAAATTATGAGCAAATAACTCATTGTTGCAAGCAAAAGAACTATTTGGCAATATTTTAAGAATAATTTCTTTATTTTTAATTGCACCATCTCCAACAAAAGTTATGTTATATTCAGGATTTATTTGTTTTATTTCTTTTAAAAGTTCATTTATATTTTCAAATGCTGGCTTTCTTCGTACAATATAATTTCCGTTAATATTTTCAAAAATTTCACAATATACATTTTCTCTTCTAGCATCAATTAAAGAACAGATTATACCATTATTTGTTTCATTTAAACTAAGACCTTCTAAAGAATTTATTCCAACACATGGAATGTTTAAACTATCCGCAAAAGCTTTAACTGTTGCAATACCAATACGAATACCTGTAAAAGATCCTGGCCCAATATCTATTGCAATTAAATCAATATTTGATAAGGTTAAGTTAGCATCATTTAGAGTTTGTTTTATAAGTGGCATTAGAGTTTCTGAATGAGTTAAACCATTATTTAAATTCTTTTCAATTATTATTTTTTCATCTTCTAAAATGCAAACACCACATATTTCAGAAGATGTAGTAATACTTAAAATTCTCATAAGTGAGTCCTTTCATAATTATATTTATAAAATATGAGACATGATAGGCAAAAATATAATTTGCTGTCCATATCTAATTTTTCAATTCAAAGCTCAAACTATCTAGGATTTTTTCATATTTATTTCCAATAGCTTCAAAATTTAGAATTCGACTATTATCATCTTCACTATTTTTTTCAAAAGAAATTTTTATTAATTCCAATGGAAGAGCATCTTCTATTTGCTCACCCCATTCTATTAAACAAATTCCTTTGTCAAAATATTCGTCTCCTCCGATTGCGTAAAACTCGTCTAAATCAGCTAATCTATACACATCAAAATGATAGATTGTGGAAAGAGGGGATTTATATTCATTAACTATAGTAAAAGTAGGACTAGAAATTTCATCTTGTAAGTTATAGTAAGTTAAAAAACCCTCTGTAAACTTTGTTTTACCTGCACCTAATTCGCCAGTAAGAACAACAGTATCTCCAATATTTAAGAATTTTGCAAGGGCTTGTGCAATTTTAGTTGTTTCTATAGGTGAGTTTGATATTAATTTCAAATTTTTCATATTAGAATTAGTTCCTTTCGCATATATAATACTACAAAAATCTACAAAATTCAATAAAAATGAAAAAAAGGTTGTTTTTTTTATTAATTTAATTTATAATAATAAAAGTTAAAAGAAGAGGCGATAAAATGAAAAATAAATCATGGATAATAATATTAATTATGGGAATAGCTCTTACTATATCTGTAGGGTATAGTATAGTAATTAGTCAAAAGAAAGCAGAGAAAGAAAGCACTGTTACGACCACAAGTATAATAGAAATGACAGCTACTACTGCTACTATAAAAAATACTTTAAAAGGTTCGGGAACTGTCAAATACAAGGAAGAAAATATAGAGAGTACTACAACCGAAAATCCAAAAGAAGGTACTAGTGAAAATAATAATGAAGCTGAAAATACAGAAAAAATAAAAAAAGTTTATGAAATAACTTTATCTGTTGAAGATAAGGACTTTAATAAAGTACAAGAAAGCCAAGCTGTTGAAATATCTATAAAAAAAGAAGATAAGACTCTAAATTATATAGGAAGAGTTAAACATGTAAATAAAGATCCTCTTGCAAAATCAACAATAGATATAGAAATTACTAATCCTGATGAAAATTTACAGGCAGATTTACAGGCAGTATGTACTATAATTATAGAAAAAGCAGAAAACGTTGTAGCACTTCCAATTGAAGCTATTCAAAAAGACGAAGAACAGAAAAAGTATGTTGATTTAGTAGTAGAAGACGGAAATACAACCAAGTTATATATAAAAACAGGAATTTCAGATGATTATTATGTAGAAATTGAAGAAGGCTTAAATGTCGGAGATAGGGTACAAATTGTAAAATCTTCAACTACAGTAGTTAATAATGGAGAAAAAAATATATTAAAACCAACAAGCGAAAAGTAATTTTCGCTTGAAGGTTTTTATATGCGTTAGCTGAAACATAAGGATTTATGCCACTATAGCTCAGTAGGTAGA
>CAMIVO010000027.1 GCA_946401865.1 uncultured Clostridia bacterium | reverse complement strand
AATAAATATATAAACTTTAGGCAGGGCTAATTTATAATAAACCGTGAATTGTAACATTTGATATTTCCACTATATGACATAATTTTGACTATTTGTAGTATTTTTATATATAAATTGCTAAAATAGCTATACAATGCTTTATTTTATTTAATATTATTCTTAATTATTTTTCAAAAAACCGTATATACAAATTCCGATTGCTATTCGGAATTTGTATAAATAAATCATATATATTTATACTAATGACCACCAATTACTTTTACATAAATTGTTTTATAATTTTAATCTAAATAAATGTTATTGATGTGCCAATCTCGCTTTATTTCAATACCAGATTTAAATTTATTTACTTCTTTCCAGTTATATTTTTTTGGTAATTTTATAAAAAATTCAATATCTTCAACATTTATATCACTTAATTCAGTTTTATCAACCAATTCTTTATATGATTCATCTGTTAGTTCTGCTAAAATATCTATTTCATATATTGTTGGTCCTATAGGTATTTGATATGGAAATTTCCTAACAGAGTATATTTTATTATTTTTAGGAAAACTTTCAAATAAATTATATATTGCGTCATCATTTTCAACATTTTCATATATTCCATCATATGATATTTTTACTCCATAATTAAATTGAAGTATTAATTTTATACATAATAATACCATTACAAATACTATAAATGCTATAACTAATATAAATAATTTCTTTTTCATATTTTTTTATTTTCCTTTCTTAATTTAGAAAAAGGTTAACAATCTATATTTCTGTAAAAACTTTATCATATATTTCTTACAAAAAATTATTATTTTTTACTAAAATATGTTATTTGATAATTTTCTTTAAATATATTCCTGTATAGCTATTCTTATTTTTCATTATTTCTTCAGGTGTTCCTTCTGCTACGATTTCTCCACCACCATCTCCGCCTTCAGGTCCTAAGTCTATTATGTGATCTGCTGTTTTTATTAAATCTAAATTATGTTCTATTACAATTGCAGTATTTCCTGTGTCTACAAGTCTTTGAATAATATCTACAAGTTTATGTACATCTGCAATATGTAATCCTGTTGTAGGCTCATCTAATATGTATAGAGTTTTACCAGTAGCTCTTTTTGAAAGTTCTGTTGCAAGTTTAACACGTTGTGCTTCACCACCAGATAATGTTGTTGAAGATTGTCCTAATTTAATATATCCAAGTCCTACATCATATAATGTTTGTATTTTATTTTTTATTTTTGGAACTTTATCAAAAAATGTTAAAGCCTCTTCAACAGTCATATCTAAAACATCAGCTATATTTTTTCCTTTAAACTTTATCTCTAAGGTTTCAAAATTATATCTTTTTCCTTTGCAAACCTCGCATGGAACATATACATCAGGTAAAAAATGCATTTCTATTTTGTGAACCCCATCTCCTTGACAGCTTTCACATCTACCACCTGGTACATTAAAGCTAAATCTGCCTTTATTATAACCTCTAAGTTTTGCTTCATTTGTAGTTGCAAATATATCCCTTATATCATCAAATACCCCTGTATATGTCGCAGGATTTGAACGTGGTGTTCTTCCTATTGGAGATTGGTCTATATTAATTATTTTATCAATATTTTCTATTCCTTTTACTTCTTTACATTTACCAGGTTTTTCTGAACTCCTATTAATTTTTTGGGCAATTGTTTTATATAAAATTTCATTTATTAATGTTGATTTCCCAGAACCTGAAACTCCTGTAATGCAAGTAAATACTCCAAGTGGAAATTTTACATTTATATTTTTTAAATTATTTTCTTTTGCACCTTTTATTTCAATACATTTGCCATTTGATTTTCTACGTTTTTTAGGAACTTCTATTTTCTTTTTACCACTTAAGTATTGACCTGTTATGGATTCTTTTACCTTTTTTATTTCTTCTGCTGTTCCTTGTGCCATAACTTGTCCACCATGTACTCCAGCTCCAGGTCCAATATCTATAATTTCATCTGCAGCATACATTGTATCTTCGTCATGCTCTACAACAATTAAGGTATTTCCTAAATCTCTTAATTTTTTTAATGTTGCAAGCAACTTGTCATTGTCTCTTTGGTGAAGACCTATACTTGGCTCATCTAAAATATAAAGCACCCCTGTTAAACCAGAACCTATTTGTGTTGCAAGTCTTATTCTTTGTGCCTCTCCTCCAGATAATGTTCCTGCAGGTCTTGATAAAGTTAAGTATTCTAATCCTACATCCATTAGAAATTGTAATCTTTTATCAATTTCTGTTAATATAAGTTCTGATATTACTTGCTCTTTTTTGGTAAGTTTTAATTTTCTTAAATAATCTTGTATTTTATCTATTGACATTTCTGTTAATTCATTAATATTTTTCTTTCCTACTTTAATAGATAAAACCTCTTTTTTTAGCCTTGAGCCTTGACATGTAGGGCAATCATGATTACTCATATAATATTCATAAAAATCTCTCATTCCTTGAGATTTTGTTTCACTATGTCTTCTCTCTAATGTAGGAATTACTCCTTCAAATGGTGCTGTAAACTTTCTTGTTCCAAATGCTGAACTATATTCAAAATCTATTTCATCATCACCTGTACCATAAAGAATTTTCTCTAAAAATTCTCTTGGCAATTTTTTTATTGGCTTTTTAATGTCTACATTATAATACTTGCCTATAGATTCAAAATACATTTTTGCCATAGTTTCGCCTTTTTTCATAGTACTTGCACCAAAGGCCTTTACTCCATCATATAATGTTTTGTCTTTATCTGGAATAATTAAATCCTCATCCATTTTCATAAGGTAACCTATTCCTAAACAATCTGGGCAAGCCCCATATGGATTGTTAAAAGAAAACATTCTTGGTGTAATTTCAGGAAAACTAAAGCCACAAGTTGGACATGCATAATTACAGCTAAATAAAACTTCTTTAGAACCATCTTTTTTATCTATTCCGCTATAGTTTTCTAAATTTATATCTTCTTTTTGCATTATACTAATAACAACCATATTTTCTGCTGTATTTAAAGATGTTTCAATAGATTCTGTAAGTCTACTTCTAATATCTTCTCTAATAACTAATCTATCTACTATTAGCTCAATTTGATGTTTTTTATTTTTTTCTAAGTTTATTTCATCAGATAAATCATAAATTTCATCATCTATTCGTATTCTTACAAATCCTTGTTTTCTGTATTCATCAAGCTCCTTTTTGAATTCTCCTTTTCTTCCTCTAACAACTGGTGCTAAAACTTGAATTCTTGTTCCTTCTGGAAGCTCTAAAACTTTATCTACTATTTGGTCAATTGATTGTTTTTCAATTTTTGTACCACAGTTTGGACAATATGGAGTTCCAATTCTAGCATATAATAGACGAATATAATCATATATTTCTGTAACTGTTCCAACTGTTGAACGAGGATTTTTTGATGTGGTTTTTTGGTCAATAGAAATTGCAGGTGATAATCCTTCTATTTTTTGTACATCTGGTTTTTCCATTACTCCTAAAAATTGTCTTGCATATGAAGACAAGCTTTCAACATATCTTCTTTGGCCTTCTGCATACAGTGTATCGAATGCTAAAGATGACTTTCCGTGAACCTGAAAGTCCTGTTATAACAACTAATTTATCTCTTGGAATTTCTAAACTTATATTTTTTAAATTATGTACTTTTGCACCTTGAATAACTATTTTATCGTTCATATTTGCTCCTTTTTTCATTTATTAAACCGAACATTATTTTACCATAAAATAAAAAAAATGCAATAGTTTCATTGCATTTTTTATTTTTATATTATTGTTCAGCAGCAAGTACTATAATTCTTTGATCATTACTTGCATCTGTACATGTTGAAAGTGTTATTTCTCTTTTTCCATTTGTATCTCTATTATAACTTTCTGTATCACTTACACTTGTCTGATATACATTATATACAACATATGTAACTTTATTTCCTTTAAGGTCTGTAATGTAAATTTTATCACCATTTACAAGTTTTTTGTTGTTAGAGAAAAATTGTCCATTTCTATAATTATGTCCAATTAGAACAACATTACCAACTGAATTCATTTCTGCATTTTGTGGGTATAATGCTACTATAGCTGTTTCTAATTTTTTAGGTGTAGGTGGATCTTCTAATATTGGATAACTTACACCAGTTTTTGGAATTTCTATTGTTCCAATTGCATTGAATCCTTTATATTGTTTTGTTTTTCCTGTTGAGCTTGAAACTTCTGCTTGTGTAATATTTTCTGCAATACTTCCACCTTCAGCTGGTGTTTCTACTGTTCCAGTTGGATTTGAACCAGTTTCTCCAATATCTTCTGTAAATGTTGATACAAATTTTTCAGAATCACTGATTGATGAATATTTTTTAAAATAATTGTATCCTAAAATACTTCCTAAACCGATAACAGCGAGTATTATAACAATCAATAATATGGTTAAAAATTTACTATATTTTGCTTCAAACATACTTTATCCCCTCCGTTCATTACTCTACCTTTTATTATAGCAAATATTTTTATTTTTTTCAATTAGTGACAGTTTTTTTTTGAAAAATTTATTTACAATAATTTATCTTTATTTGACAATTCTATGTTAGATCTTTAATTGCTTGGGTATATTCCTCTTCATTTGGTGCTTTTCCGTGCCATCCGGCTTGATTTTCCATAAAAGAAACACCTTTTCCTTTTATAGTTTTTGCAATTATACAAGTTGGCTTTCCTTTTGTTTCTTTTGCTTCTTTAAAAGCTGTTTTTATTTCATCAAAACTATGTCCATCTATTTTTATCACATTAAATCCAAAAGCTTTAAATTTTTCATCTATTGGGTTTGAATCCATAACTTCTTGAATTGTCCCATCTATTTGCAAATTATTGTTATCAACTATAACACACAAATTATCCAATTTATATTTATTAGATGTCATTGCCGCTTCCCAAATTTGCCCTTCTTCTATTTCTCCATCTCCTAAAATACAATACACTCTATAATTCTTATTATCTATTTTTCCTGAAATTGCCATACCATTGGCAACAGATAAACCTTGTCCTAAAGATCCTGTACTCATATCTACTCCAAGCACATCATTCATATTAGGATGTCCTTGTAAATTACTATCTAGTTTTCTTAAAGACTTTAGCTTTTCTTTTTCAAAAAATCCTCTTTCACTAAGTGCTGCATATAGTGCTGGTGCACAATGTCCTTTTGACAAAACAAGTCTGTCTCTATCCTCCCATCTTGGATTTTTTTCATCAATATTTAATTCATCAAAATACAAAACCGCCATAATATCCGCAATTGAAAGTGATCCTCCTGGATGTCCAGATTTTGCATTATAAACCTCTTCAATAATATCTTTTCTAATTTCATTAGCTTTAATTTTTAAAAATTCATTTTCCATTTTAATAAATTCCCTTCCAAATATTTATATATATTCTACTATAAATGCATTTAGAATTCAATAAAAATTTTATTTTATAAACATCCTTTTTATCATAGGTATTAAATAATGACTTCCTCCATTTTCATTTGCCTTTTCTACCATTCCTACAATTAAATATGGAGTCTCGTAATCAGTTGTAAAACAATCAAACCAACCTATTGTATCTGCCTTTTCCTCTTTTGATGTCTTTAGTTCAGCTGTTCCTGTTTTTCCAGCTATTGTAATGCCATTAATTTTCATATCTTTAGCAGTTCCTTTTTCAACAACTTGTATTAGATCTTCTGTAATAATACTTGTAGCATTTTCTGTAAAAGCTCCTTCTACAAGATATTCAGCATTTTGTTCTTCTTTATATTCTAAGTATGGTTTTACCATATTTCCGCTATTTGCAAAAGCCGAATAAATTGATGCCATATGGACAGGATTTACAAGTATTTCACCTTGTCCATAACCACTATTTGCAAGTTGTCCTTCAGAAGAAATTGTTTCAGAATTTGAATATTTTGATTTTGCTAAATTCATTTCAAAATCAAGCGTTTCTCCAAATTTTAATTTTTTTAATCCATTAATAAAATTTGTTTTTCCAATCTTCAAGGTTGCTTGTGCAAAGTAGATATTATCTGAATATGTTAATGCATTTTTAAGATTTTTAGGTCCATTATATGCTGTTAATGTTGTTACATTAAAGTTTCCCCATGATTTGTCTTTTTGCCAACTTAAGCCCGAATAACTAAATGTATCATCTTCTGATAATGAACCTGTTGATAAACCAATTGCCCCTGTTATTGGTTTAAATGTCGAGCCTGGGCAATAACTTTGCAAAAATCTTGCAAGCATTGGTGTATGTTCATTCTCCGAAATTTCTTTCCATTCATCTGTTGTAACTCCTAAAGTCATTTTATTTACATCATATGATGGAGTACTTACTAAAGCAAGGATTTCTCCTGTTTTATAATTCATTACAACAAATGCACCTTCATCATTTTGTAGCTCATTATATAAATTTTTTTGTATACGAGAATCTATTGTTAATTTTACATCTTCTCCATCTTTTTTATCTTGCTCTATAATTGTTTCTTTTTTATTTCCCTGTTCATCTACAATATAAATTTGAAGCCCATCTTTACCTTTTAATTTTTCTTCATAAATTTTCTCTAGTCCTGTTTTTCCAATAATACTACTACTTGAATATCCAGGATTTTTTTCTAAGTCTTCTTTAGTTACTTGTCCAACATAACCAGTTAAATGACTTGCCGCTTCTGATAAAGGATATACTCTTGCATCTATAGTTGTAATTTTAATTCCTGGAATTGTAAGAAGTTTGTTTTTTAATTCTGTATCATCAATCTTGATTGACTTTATTGGTACAAATGTATTTTCTTTTACCCAAGATGCACTCAATTTATTGTTTATACTTTCTGGAGTAGTTTTCAATAATTCGGCAATTGTTTTTATACTTTCTTCTTTGTTTTCTCCTAATTTATTTGGAACAATTCCAACAGATGATGCCTTTCCATTTGTTGCAAGTTTTGTTCCATCTCTATCTATTATACTTCCTCTTATTGCTTTATTACTAGATACTTTTACTTTATCTGTATCATTTAAATTAGGAAAAATTAAATTTGATGACCAATTAATTTTATATGTCTTTTCTTTTCTTGTAAGCACTACCGAATTATTAAAATTTATTTCTCCACCTGATGTGTTCATTTTAGTAGTATAATCCAATTTCACTTTATTTAAAGCTTCTCTTTTAATTCCATTTATAGTAATTTGCATATTTGCCATATCTATTCCAGAATAAATATTTTTATTTCTTTTAATAAAATCTTCTTCTGAAATTCTTGCTTTACTTTCATCATCTATCATTTGATACATTTCAGAATACTTTTCTTCATTAATTTTTGAAACATATTCTTCTAAATATTTTGTAGGATTACTAAAAAAATAATTGAATATAAAATATCCTCCAATAATTATAATTAGTAAAATTAACAAAATAAAAATATAATGTTTTTTAGTATTTTTTTTGTTTTTGTGTTTTCGTTTCATTTTATTATAGTTCCCTTCTATGATATCATAACTTCTTTTATATTTTTCTTTGTTTTATTATGTTTTGCCTAATTTCGTTTATTGTATTATTAACATATTTTGTAGCTTCACTATCATAAATATATTTTCCATCTTTTTTTCTAACCACATCTCCTAATTGTACATTTTCTGGCAAATCTTTCTCAAAGACAACACGCTTATATTCAGTATTTTCTTTGTATTGAGTTACTTTATATCTATGATATTCATAATCATTTTCATATTTGTCAGTAACTATAAAAGTTTCTCCACTACTTAGATCTGATAATTCTTCTTTAAAGAATTCTTCTAAAAAATCCAATTTTTTTCTGTAAAATTCAAGATCTTCTTCTGGTGTCAATTCTATATTTTCTACCTTTTCCACTTTTTCTTCTCTTTCCTTGTTAAAACTTTCTAGTGTTTCACCTAGTTCTTTTATAAAATTATTTATAAAATCATTTTGTTCAAATTTTTTGGTAATTCTGTTTAAATCTAAATTCAAATTGTTCCTCCTTAATTATTCTAACAATTCTGCTTTTCCTGTACTATAATCGATTTTAAAATTTTTCTGTACATTATATATAAATTTATTAAATAATACCCCTTCTTCTTCAACTGATTTTGCTTCTAATTCTACACCTGTTGCAAGTTTATTATCTCCTTGATATATAGGAGTAACTCTATATAAAACATGGTAGTCTTTACCTTGTTTATTTTTTTGTTTAATCCAATTAGCAATTATATTTTCATATTCTATCATTGCAGTATTCATTTCAGAAGTACCTGTTAAAAGATTTAGCTTGTTATTATTTTCATTTCCTAACTGCCAAGCTATTAAATGACACCTTTCATATAGGTGTTTACTATTATTTTCACCATATAAATACTGAACCCAACCAGTTGGTTTATATGAAATATTTCCTCTTTTAGTACCGTTCTTCTGGCATCGTAAATTTACAAATATTCGCAAATGCAACCCCTGCTCTATTAAGTTCATCAAGTCTTGAATATTGTTCAAATTCTTCTGTTGTTATATCTTTTTCTTCAAAATATGGTACATCATTATTAATTGTTATTACTATTTGACCTGAATATTGTGTAATTTCTTCTATTCCAATATTTATATTAGTTGAATTTATTGTACTAGTTTGTGTAATTTCATTGGAAACATTGCTTAATACTTTACTGTCATTAATATAAATTATATATTCAATCAATGCAAATATTATTGTAATAGCTACAACTATTCCTAACTGTTTTAGACTTTTTATCTTTATTTTATTCTTTTTTTTCTTCATATTTACCCACATTCCTTGCTACTCATATATCTGTTTTAAAAATTTAATTATGAAAATAGACCTAATATAAAATTTTGAACTATAAGTGTATTTAATTTAATAAAATTATTATACAACTTTTTTACTAATTGTCAAGTAAAAAAAGGGACGTGAAAAAAAGGGAAAAAGGGGACGGAAGGAAAAAGGGGGACGGAGAAAATTTTTCGCATTTGTGTGAAAAATTTTCTCCGTCCCCTCTTTTCACTTATTCAACAAATAAACTGCTAAATTTAAAATAGTAGCAAATGAAATCCAAATTAAATATGGTATTTGCAATAATCCTGCAATTTTATTTTTATTATAGAATTTAATTATCATATCTATAACAAGTACATCTAGTATTAATATCCATACAAACGCAAAAAGTCTCCACTTAAAAACAAAAAAGATAAAGCTCCATAGAGCATTTACTGTTAATTGTAAATAGTAGATTGAATTTATTTCTGAGTCATTTAAATCCTTATTTGCTAATATTCCATAAGATATTCCCATTAAAACATATAAAATAGTCCATACTATTGGAAATAAAAAACTTGGTGGTGCAAAAAAAGGTTGAACTAAATTATTATAATCAATTGCATTAGATGTTATTAATCCTACCGCCCCTCCTACAATTACTGGAATTAATATTGATTTTGCATAAATTTTAAAGTTTGACATTTTATCATCCTCCTTGTTAGCTATTGTATTATTAAAAAAGGAGCAATATGATAAAAAAAAGTCAAATAAATTTTATTTGACTTTTTGATGTAAATATATATTTATAACTCAATTCCTTCATTTTCTGAAGTTCTTACCTGCTTACTAGGATTTTGAATCATATAACTATTTCCATTATTAGCTAATAGAACATTAGCCCCTATTCCTTGTCCTTTTTGTATTAGCTCTTGCAAATAATAATATCCTATATTCCCTTTTTTCCAAGATGTTTTTCCTGTTTTTTCAAATATAACAACAATTGTATCATTATCCTTATATATTTCCTTAATTGTATCAATAATCCCCGTAGCCGTATATGTTCTTACTTTTCCCATTTCATTTTTCCTCCTTGTCATCATTTTATCATATCTCATAAAACATTTCAATAATATAATCTAAAAAAATTAACACATTTTTGTATATATGTCAATGATGTGAAACAAAAAAGTATAAAAATTTAATCAATATAATTAAATTGCACAATTAATCATTCCAAATCCTTCTAACTCTGCTCTTTTCTCCTTTGGTGTTAAGTATTTTAATACTGCCATTGGTATATTATTTGATCTTTTCAAATATCTTTTTCCTTGCTCTCTTAAGTCTTCTATGCTATAAAATTTTAAATAACTATAAAATCTCTCATTATCATTTCTATGACTTCTTTCTACTTTTCCATTATGTTGTGGTGTTCTTGGCTGTATTTTATGATGCTTTATCCCTAACTCTTTCAATAGTTTCTCTAGTGGATGGACTTTCTTGATCTTTGCTTGATTATACGTAAATTCTGTTCCATTATCTGTCTGTATTTCTTTTGGTTTGTACCCTAAATATTCTATCAATCTCTTTACAAAATCTACCGTATTTGTTGGCGTATGTTCTTCATACCAATATAAAAACCTTTCTCTCGTTGCTTCATCTACATACGTATATTGATAGAATTTTTTATCCTCTGGCAAATTCTTGCTCTTACATTCATTTGGCACATATTTAACATCCATTTGCCCTTTCTCTCCAATGTTTTTTGGTGTTTCATATTTTTTATTGTGTTTTTTCTTTGATGTATTCTTTATGTTCATTCCTTTGTAAAATTTTATGTCTAATCTTTTCATTACTCTATATAATGCTGTTATTGTTCTTGTATATCCTTTTTCTCGCTTTAATTTAGCCCATAATTCACACAATGTTATTCTTGGGTTTCTTCTAACATAGTTTCTTATCCATCTTATTTCTCGATTTGTATGTGCATTTGGATGCTTACTATTTGGCTTATGAGATTTGTCTTCTATACTTTCTTTAGTTCCATCATATTTTTTATTCCATCTCCATAATGAAATCCTTGAAATATGATATTTTCTACATACATAATCTATATCTCCGCAATTTCTATACATCTCTACTGCATATTTTCTTGTATTAATATCGTGTGGAAGGTATCTTTTTTTATTTTTTTCTGGTATAATATTATTCATAAGTGATTTAAATCTCCTTTATATAATTTTTGTTTGGCAACTCAATTATATATGATTTAAATCACTTATTCAATTTTTTATCTAATTTTGTTTCACATCAATTGTAACACTACAATAATCTAAAAAAATTAACACATTTTATAATTCAATCATACAATATTCTAGGTGATTTTATGAAAGTTTTAAAAATTGGATCTAGACGGTCCTTTGGTTGAATATTTGCAAACTCTTTTATTATATCTTGGCTTTTATGAAGGCAAGATTGATGGAATTTTTGGGAACTCTACAAAACGTGCAGTAATTAATTTTCAAAATGCATTTGGTCTACAACCTGATGGAATAGTTGGAAATAATACTTGGAATTCTTTAATGCCTTACATAAATGGTGGTTTAGGTTTTATTGTTCCTACTAATATTAATTATAGCTATTCTATTTTACAAATTAATATTAATTCTTTAAAAACACTTTATCCATTTTTAGAAATTTCATCAAGTGGTAAAAGTGTTTTAGGTAATGATATTCCCGTAATTAAAATAGGTCGTGGTGAAAAAGAAGTATTTTATTCAGCTAGCATACATGCAAAGTGATGAATATATCAGTTACATACTTTTTTGAATATAAAACTATAAATAAAAAAAAGAAGCCTATCTCACGATAGACCTCAATCAAATATTACTCAACTGGTTCTTTTTCCTTTTCTACTTCTTTTTGTTTTACAATGTAAACTCCTACAGCATCTTTACTTCTATTTCTAATAAGTTTTCCTCCTTCACCTCTCCAAGGTGCTTCAGGACCTATTACTGCATCTTTACCTTCTTCTTTTAATTTTGCTACTAATTTTTCTGCTACTTTTAATGAAGAGCAGTTTGAATAAAATCTTTTCCATTAGGATCATACATTTCTAAAATTTCGCTCTCTTCCTCACCCAAATCTTTATACACCGCATCCAATATGAATTCTTCAAATTCATTGCAATTGAGTAAAATTAAATACCATTGATATCATCTCTTGTTCTTCAAAACCTAATTCTTGATTAAATTTTTCTGTTATTGGATTTATTACACCCTCTCCTGATATTGTCTTTTTTATAATTTCAGCTCTATTTTAGAGAATAAAGAAAATGAATTAATATTTATTATTTAGCTGTAATTTGTAACTATTTATATCTAATAATTGCAAGAAAAGACTATCTAGGTTCAATTTCCATACTTACGAATTATCTGACTGTCCCAGAATTACATGCTAATTTAATATTATCATTCTCTTTTTCAATAGATTCCCATGGTCTTATTCCTTTTGATTGTATTAAGTCAAACTCATAACATTCATATTCTGATATAAATTCTTCTGGAGTTAATTCTATAAAATTGTTCTCATCTCTACCTTTTTCCACTACATAAAATTTTCTTCCCAATTCATCTGATGTAATATAAATATACATAACCGCTCTTTTTTGAGAATCTTTTTTATTATATACTCTTTTTACTACACATTTATCGTATGACAAATTATCATAATTTAACAAAATACTAGTTATAATACTCATACTTGAATTTTGACATGTTGCAAATTCAGGACAGACCTCTTTTAATAGCATTAATTGTGCATTTATATTATTTTCCGTTTGATCAAAAAATTTTATATTAATTTGTTTTGATTTTCTTTTTAATTCTGTTATTGGAAATTCTCCATCTTTGTTTGCCAATCCAACGCTTGCAAATAGTTTTCTTAAACCTTGTTCATCTAGGCATAATGTTACATCTTTTAATTCTTCATCATTTTTATGACAACGCTGGTCCACAAAATTACCATCTATATCATTTTGTCTCGCTTGCCTATAATTTATACAGAAATTTTCCGGTTTTCCTCCAAATCTATGGCTCGTCAGATTCCATGTTGGGTCTACAATTGTATCACCTCTAACAACTTCTCCATTTGCTAGAGGTAATTCTATATCTTTGATTTTTAAAAAAGCATGGTTCTCACTACCTACAATTTCGCTTTCTATACCAATTCTCTTAAGAATATACTGTTCTATTCTTGCTATACCAATACAAACTCCATATCCTGAACTAATTATTCTCCATATAGCTCTACTATCTTCAATTTTCTCATCTTCTATTTCTGTACCATTCTCAGGAATATAGCTTACTTTTTTGCCTATTGCATTATCAACTATTGCTAATTTTTGAGCTTTTGTATATTCTGGTTTTATACTATTTATTAAATTTGTTATCCATTTTTCAGCTTCTAAATATTCCACACCAGACGAAATATATGAAGATTGTGTTTTGCTTACAGTTTCTTTTAAATCTAGGTTATTTTCAACTTGCAACTTTGGACAAATTTCACATAGTTTTATAAATCTATTTCTTTGCTCTTCTGTAAAATCTTCAGGATTTATGTTAATAAGATGGTCTAGTCCTCTATAATCTTCTAAATTTCTTTTCCAATCAATAGTTATTTCAAAAAAATCTAGATACTTTATTTTTCCTTCATAAAATATTATTTTTTTTCTCTTTTTTGAGGTCTCTATTGTAAGAGCACATCTTAATTCCCCTGATAACGTACTCTTATCTATTTTTTCTTTAGTTTCTCTGTTGAATGTTGCTAATATTTCCTTCTTCTCATATGTTGTAAGGTTCATATCATTTAAATAATTAAAAATTTCTATTTGCTTTTCAGTCGATAAATTACTAATTATCTCATACGGAAATATATCATTTTGTTTTAAATAATCCCTATGCATTATTATAAAATTTTTCAAATTTTGGGTGTCTAATACATGTAAAATATCCATTATATCAGCTTTGAATAATTTATTTTTCAAGATATAATCTCTTATGTTTTCATAACGAAAAGTTTTAATTATTTTAAGATTATTCTCAAGTTTATAAATTTGCATTATACTCTTTTTTTCTTCATCATTTGACAAAGTACATATGAGTTCCGCTATATAATCCCCAGGCACATAAAATAGACTAATTTCTTTGTTTTTTAAAAACTCTATTTTTGATTCTTCACTTAATGTTTTAATAATATCTGTCATGTAAACGGAATGTCCATCTGTATGTTTTTTTATAAAGTCTAAATTAAACAATACCTGTTTTTTTACTTTATCTGATTTTTGCTTTATCAATGGCTTTATATCTTGTAAAATATCAAATTCCCCTGATACTTTGTCATCAAATAACATTTGTAAAAAAATATCTTCATTAATTACACTGCTTAAAATTACCCTTTTAAATATACACTGCAATTTATTAGAGTAAAAAGGACAATTAAACAACTCTTTTTTTTCTTCATCACTTAGAAATTCTACACATAAAGCAACTAATTCCATCTGTTTCTCTATATTCAATTCCGCTTCATTTGTCATCTTATCACTAACAAGAAAACCAATTTTATCCTCTGTTGATTGTAACTCTTTTCTTAATTTCTCATAATTCATTTTTCATTCATCCCTTATTTTATCATTTTGGGTGTTATTCATATTTTTTATCTGCAATGGCATTATTTTTAAGAAGTTATCTTCGTTTGAATTCCTAATCCATCTCCTGGACAAATTAGTGTTTCAATTTTATTCTTTGTTTTGGGCTGTTCTTCTTTATATTTTAGAAAATTTTTAAATTCTTCTTTATCCACATTATCAATACCTTTTTTTTCTTCTATTTGTTTTACTTTATTTCTGCTTATGATATACTTTTTAATAAGAAAAAAAAATTTTTTAATAATGTTCATTTTACTTAATCCTCCTAATTTTATCAATTTCTATTACAGAAGTTTATGTGTTTGTATAGTTTTTGCTATTTGTAAATAGTGTTTTTATAAACTTTGCATGGTGCAAAAACACTATTGTTTTATCAGGTAACTCTTCCTATTTTTCTATATATTTTGTCTTGTCTACATATTAATAGCCTTGTTCAACTATATCTACGTATTTGCTTATTCCTTTTGGCAACTTTTTTATCATCTCAGCACCTTATAAGATTTTTCTACTATTATTCTACCACACACATAGCAAAATAACAAGAAAATAAAATATTTTGTTGTATTCACTCTATTTCATTATTTTTTCATCGTAACTTTCACAACATTTACATTTTTATCATAATATACTAATGGTGATTCATATGAAAACTTTAAGAATTGGCTCTACTCGGTCCAATGGTAGAATTTTTACAAAATATACTTATTTATTTAGGTTTATATAATGGAAAAATTGATGGAATATTTGGTCCTAATTTAAAAAATGCGTTAATCAAATTCCAAAGACAAAACAGGCTAAATGCTGATGGAATTGTAGGCCCTCGTACTTGGCTAGCACTTCGCCCATACATAGATGGTGGTTTAGGTTTTATTATTCCTACTAATATTAATTATAGCTATTATATTTTACAAATTAATATTAATTCTTTAAAAACACTTTATCCATTTTTAGAAATTTCATCAAGTGGTAAAAGTGTTTTAGGTAATGATATTCCCGTAATTAAAATAGGTCGTGGTGAAAAAGAAGTATTTTATTCAGCTAGCATACATGCAAATGAATGGATTACATCTCCGGTTCTTATGAAATTTTTAGCAGATTATTGTTATACCTATGTAAATGATTTAACTATTTATGGCTATTCTGCGCGTCAACTATATGAAACAACTACAATCTATATTATGCCAATGATTAATCCAGATGGAGTAAATCTTGTTACTGGTGAAATAAGCCCAAATTCTTCGCTATATACAAATACTCAATTAATTGCCAATCGCTATCCAAATATTTCATTTCCAAATGGTTGGAAAGCAAATATTAGAGGTGTGGATTTAAACCTGCAGTTTCCTGCAGGATGGAACGAGGCTAGAAGAATTAAATTTTCTCAAGGTTTTACAACACCAAGTCCTCGTGATTTTGTAGGCTTGGGTCCACTTACCGAGCCTGAATCTCTCGCTATATACAATTTTACATTAGAACACAACTTTAGACTGATTTTAACTTATCATACTCAAGGTGAAGTTATTTTCTGGCAATTTCAAAATTATACACCAAATGAATCTCTTTCAATCGGAACACAATTCTCTAATGTAAGTGGTTATAGTTTAGAAGAAACTCCTTATAACTCGAGCTTTGCAGGTTATAAAGATTGGTTTATCCAAAATTATATTAGACCTGGATATACAATTGAAGTAGGTCGCGGAACAAATCCACTCCCTACTTCACAGTTTGACGAAATTTATAAAGATAATCTTGGAATTTTGGTACTAGGGGCTATTTTGATATAATATAAGAGGATACTATATTGTATCCTCTTATATTATCCCATTTATAAATAATGCAATAGCTAAAATATCAAACTAATTGCTATAACAAACGAACTATAAATAAACTAATTCTATAATTACTTCAATATTCTTTCTTAATATTAGTCTAATACAAATTTATTGCTCTTCTTTATATTCTAAAATATCTCCTGGCTGACATTTCAAAGTTTTGCAAATTGCTTCTAGCGTAGAAAACCTAATTGCACTTACTTTTCCATTTTTTAATTTAGATAAGTTAACATTCGCTACTCCTACTTTATCAGATAACTCATTCAATGACATTTTTCGATCAGCCATCATTCTATCTAATCTTAATATAATTGCCATATATATTCCTCCTTTAAAGTGTTTCATCAGACTCTTTTTGTAATTTATATCCATATTTCCAAATATAAGTAAGTGATATAATTATTATGATTGACATTAAGCTAATTTTAAGAGCACCCACTCCTAATAAGAATAATAATATAGATAATACACTCATTTTTTTCATATTTTTAACAGCCTTTTCTGTAAATGGCGAACCAATATTTACTATTTCTTTGAATATTCCAACGATATTGTCCATTATTAAAACATACATAATCATATCTACAAATACAAAAATTAGAATGAATATTGCTGTTATATTCCAAATTATATCATTATTTCTATCAGATAGTTTTATTTCACCATCTTGTCTATCTATAAATTTATCTGCTAACAATTTAATGTCTTTCCATGTAAGGTCTTTTTCATTTTCATTTTCCAATGTATATTCATTTTTATCCTGATAAGTCAAATTATTGCCATACTCTCTTACTACACCACCTAAAAAGGTTGTTTTATGCATAAACAAAAATTGCCCCATACCTGTAATTAATATAATAACTGTAATAACAATTGGAACTATTAAAAAAGCTTCCAAAATTGATAAAATATCTTTAAAAAATTTCATTTTTTTCTTCATTTTTTCTTCATCTGTTAAAACAATTTCTTTTTTCTTTTCCATAAATCTTTCCTCCAATTCATAATAAAAATAAATAGATCTATCTTTTCTACAATTCTATTTTAGCATATTATTTTATTTTTGTCAATACTTTTTTTACGTTTATCGTTAATTTTATTATTTTTATCATTCTTTATCTACTTAACATTTTGATAAAATTTACAAAGATAATTTAGGAATTTTTGTTTTAGGGGCAATTTTTTAAATATTTTTTATCAAAAAAAGCACATAATAAAGTGTTTATACTCTATTATGTGTTTTGTTTTTAAGCTTATCTATATAAATCTTGTCCAAATTTATTTTATACTATCATCTATCCATTTTAAAAATTCACTATCTGCATTTAGCATTTCATAACTTGAAATCTCTGGACAGTCATAATCATGTATTTTTATTATCTCATCTTTTACTTTATTGAATAAACTCTGTTTAGTTCTAAATTCTAATTTATATTCATCACATTCCTCTAATTCATTCTTCCACCAATATTTAGAATGAACTTTATAAACTTGACTTCCTGCAACTAATTTCTTATCAAGTAATATTCTAACTATTTTATTTGCTATTTCTTCACTATTACAAAGTGTTGTAACAATTATATATTTATCCATTATAGTTACTCCTCTATTATGTTTATGATTATATCACTTTTCAATTTTTTATTCTACCTATTTACAAATAAAAAACTATTAAACTATTGAAACCATCGTCCCCAAAAATTTCTTTTAGCTTTTACATTATTGATTTCTATTCTTCCTTCTCTTGAGATTTCACGTCCTTGTCTCCATAAATGACTGTTTAATAATTCATTATAATAAGAACCTTTTATAAAGAAAATAAATGCAACTACTACACATACTATTGCTGAGATTTTTAGACCTTTAGGAAATGCTTCTGCAAATGAAACTCCTTTGATTATCTTTTCTTTTTCTTGTTCACTTTTATACCTATTTACTTGGGATTCTAATGCTTGTTCTGTATATTTAATATTATGCATTTTGTACCCTTCTATTAGTGAATTTCTATATTCCTCAATCTCTTGTTCTGTTAATTCTCTTCCTTCTATTTTTTTTGTTTTCTTAGTCATTGATAATGTAGTGACTAAAACCATTATTATAAAGAAAATTATTAATTTTTTCATATTGTATTTTCCTTTCTCAAAACCATATGAACTATATCTAAATTACCAATTAATCAATCATAACTACTATTATTTAAATACTTTCCTCTTTTCAGCCTTTAAAATTTGCTCTTCCTACTAAGAATTTTTTTCCTTATTCTCCCATACTCTTCTTATATATTTTAATGACAATGTTGATAATGTAAAACCAATTACAGGAACTATAGAACTTAAAAATATATTATTATTATTTCTTATTAAATACGAATAAATTACTACTACTATATAAGTTAAAATCATTATACATATTTTTCTTGTCCAGCTCGTTTCCCACTTTTTATCTAATTCGACCTTTTTATTTCTTGATTTTATTTGTACTATTTCTTGTTCAACTTCTTTTAATTCCATTATTTTACCTCATTTCAAATTTATTTTATATAATTTAAACTAATTTTATAATATACCTATTTTTTTTGATTTCCTATTGTTTATCTATAGCCAGTTTTTTTAATAATTTTGTTGCTTATTTCCTTTACACTATCTGGAACAACATAATCCTCATCTCCATATATTTCTCTGTGTAACTGTAAAACATTGCTTTCTAGTGTAATTGGTGGTCCATAAAAATCTCCATTTTCCCATCCCTTAGTTTTATATGGCCATCCAAACTCTTTAGTAATTTTTAGTCTTGTAAATCCTAAAAGATCCTTTTTTGGAATATTGGTCATAACCTCTGGAAGTAATTTATCTGCTAAGTCACTCATTTCTTTTAAACTTAGTTTCTTGATTTTATCACATGCAGTCATTAATACTTCTCTCATTCTTTCGGTTCTTTTATAATCCCAGCCCTCTGTATATCTTATTCTACAATATGCAACAGCTTGAACTCCATTTAAATGCAAAAATCCTGGTTCTTTAATTTGAATATTTTCTTCAGGTTTTTGAGCAACTCCAGCTGTATCTTTTATATAATTATTTATGTATTTTAGTTCATCAGCATCAACATCTATATCTACTCCACCAATTGCATCTATTATATCAGATAATGAACTAAAATTAACCTGTGCATATTCAGTTATATTTAAATCTAAATTTTTATTAATAGTTTTTAATGAGTTTTCAATACCATTATAATAAGCCTGATTTATTTTATTTAAAAATGTTTTTCCATCTAAATCCATCTCGACATAGGTATCTCTATAAATAGAAAATAGTGTAACCTCTTTTGTTTCATTATTAATAACTGCTACCATTATACAATCTGTTCTGTAATCTGTAGCGTAATCATCATATCTAGAATCATTTCCAAATAAAGCTATAGTTCTGTATCCATTACTTGGACCTTCATCAACTTCGATTTCTTGTTTTTTTTCTTTTTCTTCTATAATAGTATTTTCTTCTTTACTTGTATTTTCAGTGTTTTCAGTGTTTTCTTTATTCTTTATATTATTTTTGTATATGTAAAATCCTCCACACGTTAATAAAGTTAATATAATTACAATTATTATAAAAATTAAAAATTTTTTCATTTTTTTCTCCTTTTTTGTTTTCTTTTCTAATATATCTTAGAAAACTTAACTTTTTATTTATAATTTACTAATATATATATCCTAGTTTAGAATATATTTCTTCATTAGTATATATAATTCACTTCCTTAGTAGCAATTATATAATATATTAATTAAAAAAAAAAGCGAACAAATAAAAAAAGTATATAAATATTATATTTACATACTTTAAGATTTGGCGCCTTGTGCAGGGCTCGAACCTGCGACCTATCGGTTACGTACCACATTAACTTTCATTAACATTATATTTTTATATAATTTGTAGTCTGGACTTGCTCTTTACCATATCATAATTGACTTAGGTAGGTGGTGTAAAGTCTCTACACACAGCATATTGCTTTGCTCGGTATTGTCTTCAGCATAACCTGTTAAGAGTTTTACCGAATTAGCCACCTTATCATTTATATGTTTCCATATAAAGCTGCTATCTTGGTCAAAAGACCTACTTTACAGCCGAGCGCTCTACCAACTGAGCTAACAAGGCAAAATAAAAAATCTAGCGACAACCTATCTTCCCAGCAGGGTAACCCGCAAGTATTTTTGGCACTATTCTGCTTGACTTCTGTGTTCGGAATGGGAACAGGTATTTCCAAAATAGTAATCATCACTAGAAAATTATAAACTTATTAAAATTACATTCTGTATTATATTACATTATTTACATTTTTGCAATAGTTTATGCAAAATTTTATAAATATTTTAATATAATAAATTAATAGTGTACTCAAAAATACATAGATGAATTCTTCGTTTTAGGTACTTCCATTTATCTAGTT
>CAMIVO010000026.1 GCA_946401865.1 uncultured Clostridia bacterium | reverse complement strand
TAAAAATAAATATATAAACTTTAGGCAGGGCTTTTAGCAATTTGACCGTGAATTGAAACAAAATGTTAAATATGTTAAAATTTTTAAAAAAATTCTTGATATTTTTTAAATAGTATTGTATTATATAAGAGGTTGATTATATAATACAAAATGTCTAGTGGCTTGGAAAGGAAAGGTAATAAAAATGAATAAAAAAGTTATAATATTGGCAGTAATATTTATGATAATAGTTATAATAGCAGGACTTGGAAAAAGTGTTTATGCAACAAATGAAAAAGCAATAAACGAAAAAACCGAAAGCACATTAGTGGAACTAAAAGAAAAAGAATTAAGCTCATTAGAAGACTACAAAAAAGCTTATGGGTCAGACTCATATGGAATTACAGCATATATTTTAAACAGAGTAAGAATATTTAGTATACCATTTACAATTTTAGGCATAATGGTAGCTGCTGTTTATGACTATATAATTGGAGTAAGACATTTAGAGACCAAAGAAAAAGGACAAGCTCTAATGATAATGTTTGTTACTTTAGGAATTATATGTCAAGTATTGCCATTGGTATTTACTATAGTTGTAAAATTTGGAAGGGAGTAAACAAATGAAAGTTTTATTTGCAGTAAATGATGAAAATATTTCAACATCTATTGTTAAAAAATATCAAAAACAATATAAGGAAATAATTTCTTATAAAAATGTTTATTATTTTAATGCAATTTTAAAAGAATTACAAAGGAATAAAAGTTATGACAGAGTTGTTATAAGCGAAGATTTAGAAGAATTTACAAGTTCAAGTTATGAACAAAAAGATAAGTTTATTTTTGATAGACTAGATAATATAAGTGATGAAGCTATTTCTACAAGTGGTGTCGACATTCCAATAATTATAATTTGCTCAGAACGCAGAACAAAAGGTGAGCCAATTTTAGTAAAATTATTTAGTATTAGCATTTATAACGCAATTTTAGGGGAAGATAGAACAACAGATGAAGTTTGTAGACTAATAAATAAACCTCGTACAAAGAAAGAAGCAAAACTATATTATAAAATAGATTCAGAAGATGCAAAATACGAAAGAGAAAAAGAAAATGAAGTTAGTGAAGTTGAATTACAAAATATTTTAAGACATTTCAAAAGGCTTGGAAAAAACGAACAAGATTATGTAGATAGCTTTAAAAACATTATTTCACAATATAACAAAGAACAACTAAAAGTTGTAATTGCAATTCTTCCAGATAATGTCAAAAGTATTTTACAAGAAAATTCTGTAGAATATCAAAAAATAGTACGGTTATGATTCTAATAAAACTAATGTTAATCCATATGATCCATCAAAAAAGAAACAAGGAATTTCAAGAACTCTAAAATCAAAACAAAAAATAGGAACTAGTGAAAAACTATTAGAAACTAGTGAAAAAATACTAACAAAACCAGTTGTTGTACCAACTACTTTGGAAAAAAATATTTACAAAAAGGTTGAACCTGTTAAAGAAATTGATTTAGAAGATATAGAAGATGATGATGAAATAGAAGATGATGTACAAAAAATATTAGAAGAAAAACCAAGAAGAAGAGGAAGACCAAGAAAAAATCCTGTTGAAGAAGATATAATAGAAGAAGAAAAACCAAAAAGAAGAGGAAGACCAAGAAAAAATCCTATAATAGAAGAAAACGAAGAAGTCGATAGAACTGAAGAAGTTGAAGAACTTGATAATATAGATAATAATACTGAAATAGAAGATAATGAGGATAATATTTTTAATCATCAAGAAAATAGCTTTGAAGAAACAGAAAATAATATTTTACCAGGTTTTGAAGATGAAGAAAATGAAGAAGATGAAGAATACAATGAAGTAGAAGAATTTGAAGAACAAATTCCAAACAATACAGAAATATTAAATACAAATGAAGAAGAAAATTTTGAAGATTATAGTGAAAATAATACTTTCTTTAATTCACAAAAAAATATAAATTCAAATGTAGATAATTATAGTAACAATAAATACATGAAATCTTATGATAATGTATTTGATGATGAAGAATTTGAAGGATTATTAACAAATGAGAAAAAGGTAGTGTCTTTTGTTGGAACAAGTAAAAATGGAACATCATTTATAGTAAATAATGTAGCAATGATTTTATCAAGCATGGGAATAAATACTGCAATTTTAGATGCTACATCAAATAAAAATGCATATTATATATATACAAAAAATGATGAAGAGTTAAGAAAAATAGCAACTAATTCATTTGAAAATTTATCAAATGAAGTTGCAGAAGGAATAAAAGTAAATAATAAATTAACAGTTTATACAACAATTCCAAGCAATTCTGAACAAATAAGAGATTCTAGACCAATTTTAGAAACGCTTATTCAACATCATTCTCTTGTTTTAATAGATTGTGATTTTTCAACGCCAATTGAATATTTTGACAAATCACAAGAAATATATTTAGTACAATCAATGGATGTCTTAACTATACAGCCGCTAACTGAATTTTTAAGAGAATTAAAAGTAAAAAATGTTCTAGATGATAGAAAAATAAGAATTGTTTTAAATAAATTACTTAAAATTAAAGGTGTGAATGCTAAAAATATAGTAGATGGAATGTCAAATTACAATGACCCTGAAATGTCATTTATGACAGAACTATTCAACAGAAACACAGTAAAAGTAGCTGCACAAATTCCTTTTGACGAAGATGTTTATATAAGGTATTTAGGCTATTTAGTAGAATGTGAAATTCAAACAAATGGTTATCCAAAAGAATTTAAACAAAAATTAAATAGTTTGGCAGAATCAGTATATCCTCTTTTACCTGGAACAAAGCAAAACAAAAAAGACAAAAAAACATATTCAAGCACTTTCTCAGATGGAATGAATAGTACATTAGATAACATGAGAAAAAAATATTAAAATAAAAATGGAGGAAATAACGTTGATAATAGTTGTAATAATATTAGTTTTAGCAATTTCAGCACTTATAATATATAATTTATCTTTATATAAAAGAATACAAGCTTTTAAAATGCAAGGTAATAGAATTACAAACCTTAATGTATTGCAGGATTTTATGAACATTGTTGGTAGTGACTTAAATGTAGATAAAAAAATAAAAGCAATAAATGATGTACTAATTGAAAAATATCAAATTAAATATTCAACAATAGTTGTTTTTGATGGTACAGATTATGTTATAAAAGCATCTAATGTTAGTCAAGATCACTGGGATACCTTAAGAAAATTACATAATGTAGAAATATTTAAAGATAGTATTACTTCAGGAAGTCCAAAATATATTACAGTAAATAATGAAAATGAAAAATTGCCATATCAAGAAAAAGAATTTGACAGAGCAAAATCAGCACTATTTTTTCCTCTATACATAGATAATGTATATTTAGGATATTGGATTATAGAAAGTGGAATTCCACACGATTTTGACAATTTAGATACTGTTATTTTTGAAACAGTAAAAGAAAATATAATTTCTGTTTTAAAAACAATGGATTATCAAAAAATACTTGAAAACATAGTTAGAAAAGACTTATTTACTGGACTTAATTCTGCAGAATATTTATATGGAGATGGCAAAAAAATTATTGACCAATATACTATGTCAAGTATATGTATGTTTAGAATTTCTAATATAGAAAATATAAATCAAATAGCAAGAGAACTTGGAAATAAGGTAATAACAGAAGTTAGTAAAAATATACAAAAAAGTATATCAGAATCTTATATTTTTGTTAGATATATGGGACCAAAATTTGTAATAGTATTTTCAGGAGTAGAACCAAATGGAGTAGTTGAATTTATAAACGAAATAAAAGCATCTACGGAAAATTTAAAAATTTCTTTAAAAGACAAAGACTCAAATATTGAAGAAATTACAATAGAGGGTTCTAAGAAAAAAAAGAAAAAGAAGAAAAAAGAAGATATTGAAGTTAGTCCATCTTTAAATTTTGTTGTTGCAACATATTATAAAGGAACTGGAATTGAAGAAGTTTTAAAGAAAATGGAAAAATATTTAGATGAAGCTTCAAAAGAAGAAAGTCAAATAAACAATATATAAAGGAGGTACTTACATGGATTTAGATAAAACAATGTTTTTTAAAATGGAAAAAAACAATGAATTAGACAGTAAAAAAATACTAAAAGAGGTGTATGATTCTTTAGTTGAGAAAGGATATAATCCAATTAATCAGATAGTAGGATATATATTATCTGGAGATCCAACCTATATTACAAGTCATAATGACGCAAGAACAAAAATAAGAAGCATAGAAAGAGATGAACTTTTAGAAAAATTAGTAAAAAATTATATAGGACTTGAAAGCTAATGAGAATTTTAGGAATAGATTATGGAGAAGCAAGAACAGGATTTGCTATTTCTGATGAACTAGGAATAACGGCTCAAGGATTAGAAACACTTAATTCTAAAGGAAGTGACAAACTTATACTAAAAAAAATAGATGAAATCCTTGCAAACTATAATATTGATACAATTGTAGTTGGAATGCCATATCATATGAATGGCGATATATCTGAAAGAGCTCAATTAACTGAGAAATTTATTCATAAATTAAAATGTAAATATAATAACCTAAAAATAGATTTTATAGATGAAAGACTAACAACTGTTTTAGCACATAGAACAATGCATTTTTTAGGAGTTGACAAGAATAAAAAGAAAAATATAGTAGATACTATATCTGCTGTATATATTTTAGAAACTTATATGAATAGAAATAAAAACATATAAGAGAAAATGATTTTAATATTTTTAATATAAAAAATTTGAAAGGAGAAAAAAATGGAAGAAAATTTTGATGGAGAAGAATTAGATAATATAATTACTTTAAATGACGAAAATGGAAATGAGGTCAAATTCGAATTTTTAGATTTAGTAGAATTAGAAAATGAACAATATGTTGTTCTTTTACCTGTGCTTGAAGAAGGAGAAGAAGATGACGGAGAAGTTGTTATTCTAAAAGTAGAAGATACAGATGAAGATTCAGATGAAGAATCATATGTAAGTGTAGATGATGAAGAAACACTTATGCAAGTATTTAATATTTTTAAAGAAAAATTTAAAGATGAATTTGATTTCGTAGATGATGCAGAATAATATATAAATAAAAGGTTTAGAAAATTCGTCTAAACCTTTTTTAATTAAACTATAGAAAAGGAGAAATAAAATGAAAAGTTTATCATCATGGTTATTAGTAATGTTTATGGCAATTTTTTGGATATTTAGAATAGTTGTAGCGTTTCAAGCTCAATATGAACAGGATTTTGGAGGATTTATAGCTTTTAATATGACTATTGAAGTTATATTATTATTTGTTGTTATTTTATGTATGGCATTAGTTTTAAGAAGAAATATAATTGGTGGAATTATTTATTTAATTGGATATGGATACTATTTTGGAGGATATTTATTAACAAATGTACTTTCAGTTCTTATTTCAGGAGAAAATTTAAATTTTGATATTTTACAAAATGCAATGGTTTCAGCTGTTGGGCTACTTATAGCTTTTTGCGTATTTTTTGATTTAATAATTGCAAGAGTAAGAAGAAAAGATCCAAAAGACAAAAAAACAGATTGGTATTTTCAAAATGATAAATATGATAGAAAATATGATGAACGTGCTGATAAGAACGAATATAGAAACTATTAACATAAATTATATACATAAGATTGACAACTAAGGACTAATATAGTATAATAAATAGGTGCTATAAAGGAAAGGAATGTTTAATTATGAATTATTTGTTAATTGTTTTTATTGTAACAATTTTATTAGCAATTATAGTAATATGTGCAACAGGATATGTTAAAGCTCCACCAGATATGGCTGAAATTGTTAAAGCTTAAACATTTGAAGGTCAAACTACAAAAAATATTAATTTTACTGGAATACCAGAGAATAATGAAAAAACTAATTAAAGTAAGGAGAATAAAATGTTAACAAAAACAAATCTTTTGTGGGATAAATATATTGATTATTTAATATTTGAAGTTGCAAATAGTAATTTTAGTAGGCGTGCTGAAATTAAACCAATGGCATCACCAAAAGCACCAGAAGATTCACATGTTACCTCAAGATTTATGCATGAATTATTAGTTGCATTATTAGCAAGAAAAATCGCTAAAGATCTTGATTTAAATGGAGAGTATGCATTCGGAGGTATGCTTGGACATGATGCAGGACATACACCTGGTGCACACGAAGGAGAAACAATATTTAATTTAATTACTAGAATATATAATACCGGATATTTTCATCATAATGCAAAAAGTGTTGAAGTTATATTAGAAGAAGATATATGTAATAAAGCAATAGATAGAATACCTGGTATAGAAAATAAGCCAGAACTTAGAAAACAACTTCAGGAAGAGTTTTATGGCTTTTTGGATATTGTTATATCACATGATGGAGAAGCTACTAAGGCTGATGAAGGTAAAAAAACAATTGAATATCCTTCATATAAGGAAGCTGTTTTAGCAAAATTAAAATTATCTAATTCACAAAATGAGTACAAGCATATAGCTCAAGATCCTGAGGGACTAATGGCAAAAATATCAGATGTATTAGGATATCTTCCAACAGACATTTTAGATGGATTTAGATTAAAGATAATTACAGATTTTAATGATGACTATTTAGAGGCCTTTGGGGATATGTTTTCAGAAGAAAATGGGTTAACAAAAGAAGAAAAAATTACTAAAGGAAAAGAAGTACTTTTGAAATATCAGCAAGATACTTTAAGAAAACAAAGAGGTGAGATTGCAAATCCAAATAATCAAGAAATTTTACAATATGCTTTGGAGTCATTGAAAAGTGCAGAGAATAAAGCAAGTGAACAGAAAAGAAAAGTAAAAGATGTATTAGGTGAAGAAGGTTTTATAAACGAAGAAAAGAAAAAACTAGAAGAGAAACTAAGAGATAATGGGGAAGGCGGGGATTATACAAAAGAACAATTTTTAAGTTCAAAATTAAATAAATATGTTGAATTTATGAAAAACTTTTTGAAAGTGAGTACAGATGCTGCTAGTGCTATAACTAGAAAAATGCAACTATATTTTATAAATGATTTTGTTCAACATTCGAAAGAAAAAGGAGAATTGGGATTTTCACCTAAAGCAGATAGATTATTCTATAAAATGAAAGCGTTAAACTATAAATATATAGTTCAATATTCAAGATGGGATTATCAAACTGATGTTTTGCCAGAAGCTATAAAACAATTGGTACAAATAATTAAAATGGGATTAATAAATTCAGGAACAATTAGAGATATGTTTTTTGATGAGGATATTAGAGAGTCTATAGAAGGTGAAGCATTAGGCTTTATGATAACAAAGGAACAAGCTATATTTTCATATGATGATTATAAGAGACAAATAGAAAAGGGAAGATATTGTGGAAATGTAAGAGATATAAGTAGAAACATATTATTAAAGGAAGTTATTGATTTTACTAGAAAAAAAGGTAAAATTTTTGCAAATACATATATGAATGTATTTAATGCTATACCGTATACAGTAAGAGATAATGTTAATAATGCATTAAATAATGAGATAAGTGTAACAAGTTATCTTACAGAATTGCAAAAAGAATCAAATGATACATTAAGAAGAAAAATGATTTTAAAGTATGGCAGTATAGAAGCAGCTCGTACACATAAAGTTGAATTTATAGGTAAGCTTGTTGAGGAAGAAAGAAAAAATATGGAAGAAAAATTGGCAATACAAATGGCAGTAGATTATTTAGGTGGTATGACAGATCAAAGTCTTTCTGAATTAGCTATTAAAACTGGAATTATACCTCGTGAGAGTATAATTAATGGAACGAGAGGTAGAGTAAGTGAAAATGTACTATATCATTTAAATAGATTGGGAGAGGATAATCCCGGTGAATTAGATTCTGAAGTCAGCAAGTGATTAGTTGAAAATCACTTGCTTTTATGTTAGAATATACATGAAATTTAATTGTATTAAGAGTCAGAAAAGTAGGATTTTTGTACAGAAAATAGATGTATAAAAGAGGTGAAAGCATTTTATGTATAAAATGGTAATTATTGATCTTGACGGAACATTATTAAATGATCAAAAAGAAGTAAGTAAAAAAGACGCATATGTAATAAACAAGGCTTATAAGGAAAAGAAAACAATATGTGTTATAGGAACAGGTAGATCATATATGTGTGCAAACTATATTGCTAGTATTGTTGGAGAGGGTCTTTCGCAATATATAATTGCTTCAACAGGTTCTGAAATTCTAGATGTTAAAAATGAACGTTATTTAAATAAACAATGTATTTCAAACAAAAACACAATTAAAATATTAGAATATGTAAAAAAATACAATCTAAGATGTAGTGCTAATATTAGCTCAAAAGTAGTATCAAATTCAAGATTAGTGAATCAAGAAATATTAGATAAAATAGGAGAAAAGTATGAAATAATAGAAAACCTTTTAGAATATTTTACTACCAATAATGTTGAATGTATTTCACTTAGTGTAATTGGAAATGAAGAAAATCTATTGAAAATAAAAAAAGAATTAACTACAATCGAAGAGATAGAAACAACAGAATTATGCAAAGCAATAGATATGAAAGAAAATGAAAAAGAGATAGTAACATATATAGATATTATAACTAAAGGAGCAACTAAAAAGAATGCAATAAAGATATTAGCAGATTATTTGAAGATAAAAAAAGATGAAATAATTGTAATTGGAGATGGTGGAAATGACCTCCCAATGTTTGAAACAGCCGGATTAAAAGTTGCAATGTCAAATTCTTTAGATATTGTTAAAGAAAAAGCAGATTATATAACTGGAAGCAATAATGAAAGTGGAGTAGCTAAAGCAATTATGAAATTTGTTTTTAATAAAGATGAGTAATAATAAAGGAAAATAAAATTATGGAAAAATTAGAATCTATAACAATTGAAAATAATGAACAATATTTAAGACAGTCTTCTAAAAAAGTAGAAATTGGTGACCCAGAACTTCATAACAACATAGTTGTACTTCAAAATTATTGTATGCAAAATGAGGTAATGGCTATGGCAGCAGTACAACTTGGAATTCCTAAAAGAATAGTATATGTAAAAAACACAAACTTAGAAATATTAAATAAGAGATTAACAGACGAAGGAAAGGAAGAAACGAAGGATTACAATGAAGCTAAAGTATTAATAAATCCAGAAATTATATCAAAAGAGGGACTTACAACATTTTGGGAAGCTTGTGCATCATGTTCTTGGTATGAGGGAGAAGTAAAAAAATGGTATATTGGAAAAGTCAAAAGACCTTATAAAGTAAGAGTTAGGTATTTGGACATAGATGGAAATGTACATGAAGATGAATTTGAAGGCTTTGAATCAACAGTATTATGTCATGAAATAGACCATTTAGATGGAATTTTACATATAGATATTGCTGACAAAGTAATTAAAGGAACTAAAGAAGAAAGAATAGAATTAAGAAAAAAAGATGGATACACTATAACAAGCCAAACTGGGAATTTTGAACAATTAAAATCAAAAGAAATAAATTAAAATAGAGAAAATAAAATATAGTAAATAAAAAAGAATTAGATAAATACAAAAGAATGGAGTATTAAAAAATGAACAACTGGATTGTATTAATGATAATAGATGTATTTGTAATATCATTTTCTGAGGTTTTTAAAAAGAAAGCTTTAAAGAAAAATTCAACTTCTTATTTCAGGAGAAAATTTAAATTTTGATATTTTACAAAATGCAATGGTTTCAGCTGTTGGGCTACTTATAGCTTTTTGCGTATTTTTTGATTTAATAATTGCAAGAGTAAGAAGAAAAGATCCAAAAGACAAAAAAACAGATTGGTATTTTCAAAATGATAAATATGATAGAAAATATGATGAACGTGCTGATAAAAATGAGTATAGAAATTATTAACATAAAAGCAAGTGATTAGTTGAAAATCACTTGCTTTTATGTTAGAATAAAGAAAACTATAAAAAGTGCGAAATTGAATAAATAATCATTAGTAAAGTTTGGTATCATGAAAGTTATAAAAAAATAATAAAAGGAAAAAAAACATTTAATGAAAAGGAGAATTTGATTTATGAATAAAAAAATGGTTTTAGTAGTTTTAATAGTTGTAATATTAATTATAATGATTAGTTTAATAATATATTTAAAAAGTACTAAGGGCATATTTAGCACAACCGAAAAAAATAGTAATGATATAACATATGAAAAAAATAATGAAAATATAATAAATAAAGAAATTAATCACTCCATAACATATAAAATACATGATAAATATGATCTTGGTTCATTCAATCATTCAAAAAGAGGATATTATGTTGATACATATAAAATGGAAAATTCTCCATGGTTTTATATTATTAACATGGGCAGACAATATACAGGAGGTTTTTCTATTGAAATAGCTGAAGTTAAAATTAATGAAAACAATGAGGTAGAAGTAATTGTTAAAGAAAATGTGCCTAAAGATGATGAGTCAGTTGTAATGGCTATTACTCATCCCTCGGTATGTTTAGAATTAAGCAAAAAACCTACTAGTATTAAAATTATAAATACGGAGGGAGAAATTTTTGAAGCATTAAATTAAAGGAAATATACCATCATGGAAAATCTTGTTATGTCATGAAATATAATTAATAAAAAGAATTAGATAAATACAAAAGAATGGAGTATTTAAAAATGAACAACTGGATTGTATTAATGGTAGTAGATGCATTTGTAATATCATTTTCTGAGGTTTTTAAAAAGAAAGCTTTAAAGAAAAATTCAACATTGGAAATAACAGCTTTTTTTACAGGAATAGCATTTATAGTAAATATATTTTTTTCTAAAGATGCATTCGGAATTGATTATTCTTATTTACCAATTATATTATTAAAATCCATTATAATTGTGGTAACTTGGATTATAGGAATTAAAGCAATTAAAGAATTACAATTAAGCATATATGGAATAATTAAAGTATCTAGAATTTTATTTACAACTATTTTAAGTTGTATGTTTTTAGGAGAAACTTTTTCTATTACTACATTAATTGGTATGATAATAGTAATTATAGGTTTAATATTAGTTAATATTACTAATAAAAATGATGAAATTAAAAGGAAAAATTCTATAAAAATAGTTATATTATTTTTAATATCATGTTTAGGAAGTGCAATATCTGCTATAATAGATAAAAAAATATTAATGCATGTTACTACAAGTCAATTACAATTCTGGTTTTATTTCTTTTTAACAATTTTCTTTTTTATTATATTATTTTTTAGAGAAAGAAAAATAGATATAAAAACAGTAAAAAATAATTATTACATTATATTAATAGCAATATGTTTAGTAATAAGTGATAGAATACTGTTTATAGTAAATGTTAATCCATCAAGTAAAGTAATAATGATGACAATATTGAAACAATTATCTATTGTAATATCTATCATTTTGGGTAAATTGTTTTTCAAAGAAAAAGAGATAATTACGAAAATATTTTATTCAATACTTATAATAATTGGAGTAGTAATAATGATTGCTTTTTAGTCAAAGAATTTACAGAAATGATTTAGAAAAAAGATGAAAAATTCACAACTACAAGAATTAAAAATAAAATGGAGATTTTATGAAAAAAGAATATATTTATGCAATAATTTCAGTTTTATTATGGTCAACAACAGCAACAGTTACAAAACTTTTATTAAAAAACTTAGATAGTATGCAAATTTTATTATTAGGTTCACTATTTGCTGTTATATTTTTATTTATAATTAATAGCATTAATGGAAATTTAAAAGAAATAAAACAGTACAAAATCAAAGATTACTTTAAAATTTTTATAATAGGAATTTTGGGGACATTTTTATATAATATTTTTCTATATTTAGGAATAAATACCATGCAAGCTTCACAAGCATTTATAATTAATTATTTGTGGCCAATTATGACTGTGATTTTTGCTTGTATAATTTTAAAAGAAAAAATAACAATAAGAAAAATAATAGCAATTATAATATCGTTTATTGGTGTTATAATTGTATGTTCAAATACTAATTTATTTAATATAGAGAAAAGTAGTATTATAGGAACAATTTATTGTATTTTAGCGGCAACATCATATGGTTTATTTTCTGTATTAAATAAAAAACAAAACTATAATAAATTTACAAGTATGATGCTATATTATTTAACTGCTTTTTGCATTTCATTACTATATGTTTTACTAACAAAAAGAATGTTTATACCAGACACAAATCAAATATTAGGATTATTATGGATAGGAGTATTTACATCTGCAATTGCTTTTACATCATGGGCAATTGCATTAGAAAAGGGAAATACAGCAAGAATATCTAATATTGCATACATAACTCCATTTATTTCATTAATATGGACTAGGATAATATTAAAAGAAAAATTAAGTAAATATTCAATTATAGGTTTAATTATAATAATTATAGGAATTCTAATTCAAATGAAGAACAAAAAATATTAAAATATGTGTGGCTAATTGTTTAAATATTGATTTAAAAAACGCTTTAGATATTGTTTTAAAGAAATATGAAAATAGATTTTATAAAAAAAAATAAATGGAGAAAATATATATGAAAGATATAAAAATAGAAGAAAATAGTTTTAATTTTGCATATCGAGTTTCAGCAATTATTTACAATATAGATAAAACAAAAATATTACTTTTTTATGGCAATGGTATGAATTTTTAAATGAAGGTATAGTTCATATAGTAGAAGAAATATAAAGAAAGTCAAATAGAAGTAGGATAGAGAAAATAGTAAAGGAATGTTAATTTGTATGAACAAAGATTTATTAAAAATTAGGAAAGTAAATTCAAAAGATGCCAAAGAATGGTTTCAGCTAGTAAATAAAGTATGGAGAGATGCATATAAGAACATATTTCCAGAAGAAGTTTTTATAGAAAAAGAAAATCAAGTACATGAACGAGTTAAAACATTCAATAAAAAGATTAACAATAGCAATAAAAGTATAGCATATGTTGCAGAGTATGATGGAAATATTATTGGAATAATGTGTGGAAATATAAATTCATTATATGAGTATTTTAAAGCCGATTATGCAGATTTAAAAGCTATCTATATTGACCCAAAATTTCAAAGATTAGGAATAGGCAGTGCTTTTAAAGATATATTTGAAAAATGGGCAAAGGAAAATGGAGCTACTAAATATGTAATTGGAGTGTTAAAGGATAATATAAAAGCAAGAAAAGTATATGAACTATGGGGTGGCAGATTATCGGAATATGAAAACAATTATTCTAAATTAGATATTGAATACCCAGAAGTATTTTATATATTTGATTTATAAATATAAAAAGGAGATTTATAATGGATAACAGACTAGATGAAGTAGATCTGAATTTGCAAAATTATATAAAAGAAAAAATTTTCCCAAAGTATAACAAATATTATTCACATGGAATGATGCATATTAATAGTGTAATTAATAATATGATGATACTTACAGATTATTATAATTTAGATAAAAATATGGCATATGTTATAGCTAGCTATCATGATATAGGGTTAAATGTAAACAGAGAAAATCATGAATATGAATCAGGTAAGATATTATCAAATGATAAAGAACTTAAAAAATATTTTGACAATGAAAAAATACAGATAATGAAAGAGGCAGTAGAAGATCACAGAGGCTCAAAAAAAGAAAGACCCAGAAATTTTTATGGTGAATGTGTATCAGATTCTGATAGAGATTTTGATATTCAAATTTTAGCAAAAAGACAGATAGCAACTTCATTGAAAAATTATCCTGATTTAAAAAAATTTGATGAGCATTTTAAAAGATGTTATGATTATATATGCAAAAGAATAAATAGTAATGGAGTCTTTAATCTTTGGACAAACAATCCAATATTGGTTCAAAGAAGGGATAAATTTCAAAAAGAATATCTGAATTTAGAATATACAAAATCTATTTACAAGGAAGAATGGGATAGAATATCAAAAGATGGAACAATGGAAAAAATAATAAATTATTATGAAGATTATTAAAGAAAAGCTTTTCCAATTTCAATATTCCTTATGATTATTTAGATTTACATATAAACGATAAAGTTAAGTTTTTTAAAGATAATAGTATAGATTTGTGTATTGAAGACAGCTATGAGACATGCAGACAAATGGTTGATAATGGAATAAAATCAATATTAATGACAACAAAAATGAATGAACAAATAGAAGATAGAGAAATCGTAAGAGTAAATAATTGGAATAACATATATACGGAAATTCAAAAAATAAAAAATGGAGAAATGAAATTTTAGTGTTGAGATTTTTGCATGTTTAAATAGAAAGAGGTAAAACATGAAAGATATTATACGTAATATTTTAAATAATTATTTAGTATTATTCCCAGAAGAAAAAGGAAGACAATCTGAATTTATAAAATATTTGGAGAATCATAATGAATTAGAAATAACAGACTGGAATAATTTTGATGGGCATATAGTTGCTAGTGGATTTGTTTATGCAAAAAAAGATGCTAAATTTTTAGTTTTATATCATAAAGATTTAAAAATGTTTTTATATCCTGGAGGACATATAGATAAAGAGGATGGAAATCCATTAGTTACAGCAAAAAGAGAAATATTTGAAGAAACAGGACTGAATAATTTTGAACAACTAAAAATAACAGATAATGCATTAATTCCGATAGATATAGATACTCATAAAGTTGCTTATAACGATAGATTAAAATTACCGGAACACTTTCATTTTGATTTTAGGTATCTATTTATGATTGATTCAATTTGTGATATTAAAATTGATAAAGAAGAAACATCCAACTACAAATGGATAAATATGGAGCAACTAAATAATTATATGAACAATGGTATAATAACTGCGAAAATATTAGCTATTATTGAAAATATCTTGCACATTTAATATAAAAATATGATAAAATAAAAAATGACTATTTTAATGTAAAATATGGGTACAAGTTTAAAGGCAACTACCCCACTTAATAATAAGAAAATTGAGGTGAGTATATGATAAAAAACATAATTTTTGATATAGGTAATGTCATACTAAATTTTAATTATAAAGCATTTAAAGATGGAGAGGTTATTATAGAAAATACAAAAAGGTACTAAAAAGAATCATTATAAAAGAAATAGAAGAAAAATGAGTAAGTATGGTAAAAAATATATTAATAAAAAGAGGGAAAATGAATGAAAGTATTACAATGGAATATATGGTATAAAGAGGATATAAATAATATTGCCAAAGAATTAAAAAGAATAGATGCTGATGTTGTTTGTATTCAGGAATTAAGTTTTGTTGGTAATGACAGAACAAATGTTAATGCATTGAATGAGGTATATCCATATGTTTATTATGAAATAGCTGATACATTTTTAGATGGAAGAAGTCAATGCAATGCAATATTATCAAAATATCCGTTTATTAATAAAAATAAGAGTTACGTTCAAGAACCTGGAACGGATAAAAATGATTATTCAAAAGAAGGAAGAATTTATTTGGAGGCTTCTATAAATTGCAATGATAAAGTGTATAATATCGGAACTACACATTTATCATATACTCATAAGTTTGAAGAAACAGAATTAAAAGATAAAGAAGTAAATAAATTAATAGATATTATTAAAAATAAAACTAATTATATATTTACTGGAGATTTAAATACAATAAAAACATCTAAATATATAAATGAAATTAGCAAATATTATAATTATCATGAAACAACTAATACATGGACAACAAAACCATTTTCATATAACGGATTTGTAGCAAATGAATTAGATTATAAACTTGATTATATATTTACTTCAAATGACATAAATATGCAAAGTATTAAAGTAATTGATACAAAATACAGTGATCACTTACCGATACTCTGTGAAATTAAATAAGGAGTTAAAAAATGTCTAAATGGGGAATAGAAGAAAAAGAAACAATTGAAGCAATTAATAATATAGGTTTTTCTGGAAATATACTTAATATCGCAGCTGGTGATGGAAGATTTAATAATAGGTTATTAGAATTATCTGATAGTGTAACAGCTATTGATATAGATAATTCAGAATTAAAAAATTTAGAAGAGAATTGCCCTAAGTATTTATTAGACAAGCTTTATACAAAAGCTGTAGACATTACACAAAAATTACCTTTCCAAGATGAAACATTTGACGGCGTTTTTTGTACAGGTACTTTGCACTTATTTGATAGAGATACAATAATAAAAATACTTCAAGAAATTAAAAGAGTTTTAAAAACTAAAGGTAGAATAGTTTTAGATTTTGCTACTGACATTAAAAGATTAGATAAATATCAAAATCAAGTAGTCTTTGAGGGAGAAGGTAACTATACAACAGATGAAGCTGTATCTTTGTTTGAGAATCAATTGAAAGAGTTTTCTTTAAATATTGGAGTTGCTGCTTTTATGGAAGAAAACTTAGAAGATGATGCAGGATATAATTATATATCTGGTAATTTTTTAGTAATTAGTGGAAAAGCACGAGGAAAAGAATATTAATAAAAACATCAGCAATGCTGTATTGAAAGATAGATTTTAAATAAAAAGAGGTGAAATTATGAAGACAATTGATAACAAAATTAAATATTATGAGTTATTAATGAAATATGATGATACTTCTAAATATATTAATTATGAATTGCCAGAAGGATATCATTATGAATTTTACAAATCAGGTGATGAGGAAGCTTGGATCAATATTCATATTTCAAGTGGAGAATTCACTTCTTTTGAAAAAGGATTACAATATTTTCATGAATTTTATGATTCATTTATAGATAAACTTGACAAAAGATGCTTTTTTATTGTAGATAACAATACTAATGAAAAGATTGGAACTGCAACTATATCACTTTTAAAAAAAGAAGAATATGGATATAAAGCTGCGGTTGATTGGCTAGCAATAAAGAAAGATTATCAAGGAAAAAAATTATCAAGACCTTTAATATCTAAATTGATAAGTTTAGCTTATGAATTAGGTCATAATAAAATAATACTTCATACTCAAACTACAACTTGGCTAGCTGCTAAATTATATTTAGATGCAGGTTTTGAACCATTAAATATTAATGAAGTAATTGGGTGGAAAATATTAAAAAGATTAACTAATCACGAAAAATTAAAAGATTTTGAAATAGCAACTGATGAAGAAATGTATGATAAGCGAAATATAGAAATAGAAAAACTATTAAATGAAATTTATGGAACAGACAACTACAATTATTCGGTTTGGTATAAAAATAATCTTCATAATGTATATGTATATTCAAACGGCAATTCTTATGAATATGAATATTTTGAGGAAGATGATAAAATTAGATTAGAAAAAATAGATAAAAAAGAACGTGAATAAAATTGAGAATGAAAATATAAATTGAATAGGGGGAAAATAATGAGAGTTAGTCTTATTCAAACAGAATCTAATGGAACAAAACAAGAAAATGAAAAGAAAATATTTAAGCAATTAAATGAAGCTGTTAAAGAAAAGCCAGATATAATTTGTTTATCAGAACTTTTCCTTTCGTGGGGACAAAATTTTTATGGAGGAATAGTAAAAATAGATGAAATAACAAAGTATCAAAGTTTTGCTAAAGATAATAATGTGAATCTTATATTAGGAAGTGTTGCATTAGAAAGTGATATTTTTAATAAATCAACTAATACATGTTTTATTATCGATAGAAATGGCAAAATTGTTGGTAGATATGATAAAATCCACCTTTATGTCGCAAACAAACCTGATTTCAAATTAGATGAAAGAGATGACACAATTCCGGGAACTCATTTAGGAATATTCGAATTAGATAATATAAAAATTGGTGTAGGAATTTGTTTCGATTTAAGATATCCAGAATATTTTAGAGAACTTGTAAAAAAAGGTGCACAGATTATTTTCCTACCATCACACTTTAACAAAAGCACAGGAGCTATAGCTTGGGAAGTATTAACTAGAGCAAGAGCAATTGAAAATCAAGTATATTTTTGCGCTGTCAATCAAACTGGTAGCAATTTGTGTGCCAATACAAAAGTAATTTCGTATGATGGTGAAATTATAAAGTCTTTAAATAATGAAGAGGGTGTTTTAACTTTAGATTTAAATTTAGAAGAACAAAAAAGGTATAGAATAGAATTGCCAGTATTGGAACAAATACAATATTAAAACATATCAAAAACTGATGAAAATATAGGAATTGACATGGTGAGAACAGCTGATAAAGACCAAGAAAAATGAGGTGATAATATGATTAAATTATTTGATAGCAATATGAATGAAGTGATTATCAAAAGAGAAATGTATCAATGGGATATTCTTCCACTTGATAACTTTTCAGCTTTTGGTTTTGTTATGAATAGTGAATATTTTCAAACAAGTGAGCATGCATTTCAATATTTAAAATTTGTTGATACTAATAAAGAAATTGCTAATAAAATAAAAGACTCATTTTCACCAAATGACGCAAGAAATATTGCATATGAGAATAAAGAATTTAGATTGTATAATTGGTCAGAAGTTAAATATCAGAATATGGAAAAAGTATTAAGGTTAAAAGTAGAACAAAATCCAATTGTGAAAGAAGTGCTTTTAAATACGAAAAATTATATAATTGCTGAAAACTGTATTGATGAAGATACTGACTGGGGATTAGATAATAATAATCAAGGAAATAATTATTTAGGTAAGATTTGGATGAAAATCCGTGAAGATATAAAAGCAGTTAATATTTATGATTGAAAACAAATATTAACTGCGATACGGGAATTTTATGGAAAATCCACTTAAACCATTGAAAATACTGACTTTTTGAGATCGAGATTTTTACATATTTGATTAAAATATAAATGAAAGGAGAATTTATAAGTGGATAATAATGATTTAATTATATATAAAAACAGTGAAGGTGATATTATTGTAGATGCTATATATAAAGATGAAACATTATGGCTAACACAAAAAGGAATGTCAAAAGTTTTTGATGTACAAGTTCCCGACATTAGTAAAAGACTAAATGATATTTATAATGATGGAGAATTAAATAAAAATTCAACTATTTCCAAAATGGAAATAGTTCAACAAGAAGGAAATAGACAAGTTAAAAGATTAGTTGATACATATAATTTAGATGCAATAATTGCTGTTGGATATAGAGTTAACTCAAAAAAATAACAGATCTGTTTATTGCAACATCAACTGATTACAATCCAAAGTCAGAAGAAGCATATACATTTTTTAAAATAGTTCAAAATAAACTACATTATGCTATATCTGGACATACTGCTGCAGAATTAATCTATTCAAGAGCTAATTCAAATAAAGAACATATGGGCTTAACATCTTGGAAAAATTCTCCTGACGGCTTAATTTATAAATATGATGTAAGTATTGCTAAAAACTATTTGAATAAAGAGGAACTAGAAAGATTAAATGACTTAACAAATGTATTCCTAGTATTTGCAGAAGATGAAGCTAAAGAAAGACATGTTATGACAATGCGAGATTGGATAAATGCAACAGATGATTTACTAAAATTTAGAAGAAAGAAAATTTTAGATAATTCTGGAAATATTTCACATAAACAAGCAGTAGAAAAAGCAGAGAGCGAATATGAAAAATACCGAGTAATACAAGATCAAAAATATGTATCTACTATGGATGAATTTTATAATAAATATTTGGAGGATAATAAAGAAAATTAAAAATTCATTTTAGAGAGGTGTTAAAGAGTGATTAAAGAAATAATTGAAAAGAATTTAAAAAGAATAGAAAAAGATTTGAAGGAAATAAAAGATGTTCAGAATATAGATTTTATTGATATATTTCCAATTAGCGAAGAACATAGAAAGTTATTGGATAATGAAGCAATAAAAATAGGCAAGATTGTTGAAAAAACTGAACGCGGAAACGTTTATTTACTAAATACACCATTGACTACGGAATATGGACAGTTAAGTTTGTTGAAAGTTAGATTTTATGATGAAACAAGAATAAACTGGGAAGCTGCAGCAGATTTTGTTGTTAAAGATAGAAAAGTTTTAGAAGATAAAGTTGGAAAAGACCCCAGATTTAAGTATATAGTTAGACCAGATTGGGATGCAATAGAATTTAAGACAAAAGATACATTAATATACTTTTTGAATCCATTAGCTTCAGAGGTATATTTAAATAATAAGTAAATGAGTGAACAAAATGGAAAATCAAAAGTTGCCAAGTACAAGGATTCAGTGCGATACGGGGATTTTATGAAAAACTACACTCAAACCATTGAAAATACTTACTTTTTAATATTGAGATTTTTACATATTTTATAATTTTGAGAGAAATATATTTAAAATGCTACACTATTAGAAACATTATATTGATAATAAAAGATTTAGAAAGGAAGATTAAAAATGACAGAATTAGAAAAATTAGGAATAAAAATAGGTCATTATACAAATATAGAAGGATTGACAGGAGCAACTGTTATTATACCAGATAATGGTGCAGATATTGGAATTGATGTCAGAGGCTCAGATACAGGAACTATAAATATACCAGCATATGAAATAAAAGGAGCTGATAAAACTGTAGAAGCTATTGTATTAACAGGAGGAAGTACAGCGGGGTTAGAATGTTCAATAGGAGTTATGGATTATTTGAAATCTCCAAGTGTTGTTGGTGCAGTAATATATGATAAAAAAATAGGAAAAGATGTAAGACCACACTTAAAAGATGGAATTGAAATGGCTCAAAACGCTAATTATAATAATTTGGAACAGGGAAATATTGGAGTTGGAACTGGTGCTACAACTGGAAAATGGATTTATAAAAATAGAATAAAAGGTGGTTTTGGAATTTCAATAAAAGAAATATCTAATAATGCATATATAGGTGCATTTGTAGTAACAAATGCTGTAGGAGATATTATAAACCCTATTACGAAAGGATTTTATTCAGAGACTGGCAAATATGATTTTAATAATTATTATAATGAAAATTTTAGTAATTACGGAATAAAAAGAGGTACAAACACAACACTTGCAGTGATAGTAACTAATATTGAAATGACGAGAGAAGAGCTAATAAAAGTATCAGAATTAGCACAAGATGGGATGGCTAGAGCAATATATCCAGTTCACACTAATTGGGATGGAGATGTTATTTTTTCAATATCGCCACATTGTAAAAATAGAATCAAATTAGATTTAAATTCATTCGATTTAGTAAATTATATAGGAATGGCAGCTTCTGATATATTAATTGAAGCTATAAATAATGGGGTCAAAAATGCAGAGAGCATAGGTGGCTTTCCTGCATATAAGGATATATAGTATAATTAAAATATATACATTGTTATTTAAAAGTAAATAAGTACAGTATTACACAGTGTTTAGTTACGAAAAAATTGTAGTGATTAAAAAAAGGAGTTGATCCAAATGAATGAAAACAAAACTAATATAAACTGGTACCAAAGGAGACTTGATAAATGTTAACATCCTAATGTGCAGAATATTTTAATATTGTTAACAAGTTAGGTAAATAAAAATAGTAAGTTATAGGTGAGTTTATGGATATAAAACTATTTTTACAAGCAATAATAAAATATATATTTGGGGTATTAATTATAGGTGCTTTATTATTTATTCCTGCTAATTCCTTTGAATATTGGAATGGTTGGTTATTTATGGGATTATTATTTATTCCAATGTTTTTAGCAGGGATTATTTTAATGATAAAAAATCCAGAACTATTAAGAAAAAGATTAAATGCTAAAGAAAAGGAAAGTGAGCAAAAACGAATTGTATTATTTAGTGGTTTAATGTTCTTGTCTGGTTTTATCATTGCAGGATTAAATTATAGATATAAATGGATAGAAATTCCTAGTATAGTAGTAATTATATCTTCAATTCTATTTTTAATTGCATACATTTTATATGCAGAAGTATTAAGAGAAAATACTTATCTATCTCGTACTATTGAAGTACAAGAAAATCAAAAAGTAATAGATACAGGGCTATATGGAATTGTAAGACATCCTATGTATGCAGTAACTATTTTATTGTTTTTAACAATGCCACTAATATTAGGTTCTATTATTTCTTTTATAATTTTTTTGATTTATCCTATTATTATTGGTAAAAGAATAAAAAATGAGGAAAAGGTATTAGAAAAAGATTTGAAAGGCTATGCAGAATACAAGAAAAAAGTAAAATACAAAGTAATCCCGTTTGTATGGTAAAAATATAATAGTAAGTTATAGGGGAGATTAAATTTTATGAATAAAGAAGAATTGCATAGAATCATAGAAGAACAACAACCTAATATATGTCAAATAGTAGCAGTTAAAAATAATGAAATTGTTTATAATGATAATTGGAATAATTATAAAACAACCGATAATGTTCATATTGCATCAGTAACAAAAAGTATAATATCTATTCTTATAGGAATTGCTATTGATAAAGGTATGATAGAAAGTGTTAATCAAAAAGTATTAGATTTTTTCCCCGATTATGTTACAAAAAGAGGAGAAAAAACAATACAAGATGTTACTTTATATAATCTGCTTACAATGACAGCACCTTATAAATGTAAGTCAGAGCCTTGGACTAAAGTATGTACAAGTGAAGATTGGACAAATTCTATTCTTGACTTATTAGGTGGAAAAAATGGAATTACTAGAGAGTTTAAGTATTTATCATTAGGTATTCATGTATTAAGTACAATAATAACAAAAGTAAGTAATATGACTACATTAGAATTTGCAAATAAATACCTTTTTGAGCCACTTAATATTAAAGCAAGAAAAGAATATAAAGTAAAAAATAAAGATGAACATATAGACTTTGTAACATCAAAATTACCAAAAGAAAATGGTTGGTTTTGCGATAATAAAGGAATTGTAACAGCAGGATTTGGGTTATGTTTATCAGCAGAAGATTTATCTAAAATAGGACAAATGAGTCTTAATAAAGGAATATATAATAATAAACAAATAGTTTCTTCAAAATGGATAGAACAAATGACTACACCTTATATAAAATGTGATGAAAAATTTGCATTTATGCAATATGGTTATTTATGGTGGATTATAGATGATAAAAAGAATATATACTCCGCTATTGGAGATAGTGGAAATGTAATATATGTTAATACTGATAAGAATATAGTTATATCAGTAACAGCAACATTTAAGCCATTAGTATTTGATAGAGTTCAATTTATACAAAAATATGTTGAGCCATTTATTAGTGAACAATAAATTACAAGTTATCAATATGTTTACAAGATTTTGGCATTTCGAACAAGTTGTGTAACAGATAAGTAATATTGCGAACAAGACATATGATAATCTATAGAGGCAAGTGATTAGTTGAAAATCACTTGCTTTTATGTTAAAATATAAAAAGTATTGATTAGAGAAGAAATAAGAAAGTGAGATAGATGCCAAAAGTTGATAAGAAAAATAAAAAAGATAATGAAGAAAAAGATTTCGCACATGCCGTTATATCATGGAATATCCGTATTTTTTGAAAGGTTGGCTCAAAACGCTGATAATACTGAATTTTAAACATTGAAATTTTTACACATTTCATAATAAAGAGGGGGAAGTTATGCTAAAACTAGTAAAACC
>CAMIVO010000025.1 GCA_946401865.1 uncultured Clostridia bacterium | reverse complement strand
AAGGTGAATAGATTATGAATAATTATATGTTAATACATGGTAGTTTTGGAAGTCCATTTGTAAATTGGTTTCCATATTTAAGAAATGAAATTGAAAAAAGGGATTTAGTTGTTTATACCCCAGATTTTCCTACAGGTGTTGGTTATCAAAATTATGAAAATTGGTCAAGAGTACTAGAATGTTATGTTAGTAGTGGAATAATAAATGAGGATACAGTAATATATGCTCATTCAATTGCTCCAATATTTGTATGCCATTTTCTTGTTAGCCATAACATAAAAGTAAAAAGATTAGTTTTTGTATGTGGATTTAATAACTATTTAGGAATAAATGAAGAATATGATGAAGTAAATCATACAATGTATTTTGATAATTTAGAAGCGGTTAAAAAATTTGCAGATGAAATTATATGCTTCTATTCAAAAAATGATCCTTATGTTAAATATGATGTTGAAAAAGAATTTGCAGATACAATTGCAACAAAACAAATAGTAATTGACGATGGAGGACATTTAAATTCAGAAAGCGGATATACTGAATTTAAAGAGTTATTAGAATATCTATGAAAAAAGAAAAATGGGGACGGAGAAATTTTTTTAAATGTTAATTTGGAACTAGGTCCTTTTTTTACATTGTCATTTTCTGTCGAATTATGCGATGAGATTTTCTCAAAACTTGTCTTGACAAATGCTTGCAGGATATGATAAAGGCTTGAAAGAAGGAATAGAGCAAGGAATAGAAAAGCTAAAGAAATAATGATATAAAACTAAATAGAATAATTGATAAAGAATAATTTAATAAACTCCTAGTGGTTGAACAGTAGGAGTTTTTACATAGATACGAAAAAGGGGACACCTTCCGAAAACAGAATGAAAATGTATTTGGAAGGTGTCCCCAAAATGTATTGACAAATAATGTAATTATTTATAAAATTAAACATAGTTAATAAATTAGAATTTTTGTACTTATTAATTGGACCAATTTTATTGATAGAAAGGGTCAGTTTATGAAAATAAAAAAGTATTTATTTGAAATTATTTTTTCAGTCTTTGTAATTTTTATTCTTACTTCTATGCACAACAAATCATTTGCAAGTCTATATCTTAATAACTTGGATTTTGATGTCAAAGTTAATTCTGATGCAAGTATTGATGTTACTGAAATATGGGATATAGATATAGAAGAAACTAATACTTTGTTTAAAACTTTTAAAACTGATAAAACAAAATATAGTTCAATTTCAAATGTTGCTGTAACAGATATAACAACATCAAATGAAGTTGCTTTTTCTCAAATAAATCAATTAATGTATCATGTTACAAAAAATTGCTATTATGGAATGATAAACAAAGATGGAAATTTTGAAATTGCATGGGGAGTTGGTTTAGACAATTCTAAAGCAACTAGAAAATATATGATTCAATATAAAGTAGAAGATGCAATAACAAAATATAATGATTATTCAGAACTTTATTGGCAATTTGTAGGAAATGATTTTGAAATAGATAGTTCAAAAGTTACAGGAAAAATTCGATTACCTCAAAAAACTTCTAATAAGGATGAAATAAAAGTATGGGGGCATACTGAAGATTTAAATGGTGAAATATATGCTACCACTGAAGATACAATTAAATTTGAAATTAATAAATATAGATCAGGTAGATTTATAGAAATTAGAAGTCTTTTCCCAACAAGCATGATTTATTCAGCTAATAGAACTTATAATGAAAGTATTCTAGATAGTGTTATTGCAGAAGAAACAAAATGGGCAGAAGAGGCAAATGCAAAAAGACTTAAATGGCAAAGAAATCGAAAAATGTTTTCATATGGTTTGGTTGTATTGTATATATTTCTTTCAGGTGTATTTTTGAAAAATTCAATAAAAGCATCTGAAAAAGCTAAAACTATTACCCCATACAAAAAAACAATAAATGTTGAATATTTTAGAGAGATTCCAAGAAATAATTCAACTCCAGCACAATCAGTTATGATGTTAAAAAAATCATTAAATTTCTTTACATCACTAGAAATTGGCCAGATTTTTTCTGCTACACTTTTAGATTTAAATCTAAAAAAATGCATAGAGTTTGAAGTTTCGCCAACTGATAAAAAAGATGTCAAAATTAAAATTTTAAAAAGATATCAAGATGATTTAGAAACAAGTGAAAAATTGATTTTGGATTTTATTGTTAAAATCGCTAAAGAACAAGATGTTATAACAGTAAAAGAACTTAGAAAATACATGAAAAAAGAACCTATAAAAATATCAAAATTAAAAGAGAATATTGAAAAATCAAGTGCTAGTGAAATTACTAATATGAAGCTTTATGATGAACAAAGAGCAAAAGAAAAGTTAGAATATGAAACAAAATCAATAGCCTTTATTGTATTTATATTAATTGCTGTAGGTATGGGTAGCTTGTGGTTTTTGAATTATGTATTATCACCAAAGATTATTCTATATGGCCTTTTAGCTATTGCATCAACAGGTACAATTAACTTGATTTTTGCTGGAAAAGTTGCAAAGAAATTACAGCCATTTACAGATGAAGGAATTAATGAATCTGAACAATGGAAAGGCTTAAAAAAATTTATGGAAAACTTCTCTATGTTAGATAAAAGAGAAATCCCAGAATTAGCTTTATGGGAGCATTATTTAGTTTATGCAACTGCATTTGGAATTGCAGATAAAGTAATAAAACAATTAAAAATAGTATATAAAGATTTATATGATAATATGGATATGAATAATTATGGTTATATGTATTTAATGATGCATACAGATTTTTCATCTAATTTTTCACATGCTATAAGTTCAAGTTATTCATCTACATTATCATCTGGTTCTGGCTCTGGAGGAGGCTTCTCTGGAGGCGGAGGTGGCGGCCGGAGGAGGCCGGAGGCGGTGGCGGTAGATAGTCACTATAAATCAGAAGTTGATGAATAAATATGAATATAAAACTTACAAAAAAATATAAAAACTATTGATAAAAAAAATCAATTTGTATATAATACAAATTGAGAAATTGTATGGAGGTAACAAATGAAAAATAAAAATGAGCTAAACTATAAACAATTAAAAATGACTTATGATCCTGAAAACTTCAAATTCGAAACTACAGAAAACTTAGAGCCAATCACTACAGGAATTGGTCAAGATAGAGGAATAAAAGCTCTAGAATTTGGAGTTAATGTAGATATAAAAGGTTATAATTTATACATAGAAGGTCCAAATGGTGTTGGAAAAACTATGTATACAAAAAACTATTTAAGAAAAATAGCAAAAAAGAAAAAAGTACCACAAGATTGGTGTTATATTTATAATTTTAGTAATCCAAATGAACCAATTGCTGTATCTTTACCTGCAGGGCAAGGAAAAGAATTCAAAGAAGATATGGAAGACTTTACAAAAGAAATAAAAAAAGACATTAAAAATACTTTTAATAACGAAGATTTTGAAAAAGAAAAAGCAATTATTAAACAGGAATTTGAAGATAAAAGAGCTAAACTTATGGAAAAACTTGAAAAAGATGCAATGGAGTATAATTTTCAAGTTAAATCAGCTCAAAATGGCATTTATATGATGCCTGTTTTAGATGGAAAGGCTTTAAAAGAAGAAGAATTTGATGCATTAGACGAAGAAATTAAAGCTGTATATGAGGAAAAATCTGAAACAGTTCAACAAATGATAATGGATATTATCGGAAAAATCAAGCAAATTGAAAGAATGTCAGATAAAAAAATAGATGAATGGCAATCAAATGTTGCATTGCTTACTGTAAATGTTCATATAAATTTATTAAAAACAAAATATAAAAGAAACAAAAAAATAAATAAATTCTTAAATGACGTTAAGCAAGATGTATTAAAAAATGTTCCTGTATTTTTAGCAGAAGAAACAAACCAACAACAATCAAATCAACAACCTCAAGCACCACAAGTCCAAACTCCAGATCCATGCTTAAATTATAGAGTAAATCTTTTTGTAGATAATAGTGAACTAGAGGGTGCTCCTGTTATTATGGATTCAAACTATTCTTACCAAAATATATTTGGAAAACTAGAATATGAGAATTATTTTGGAACACTAAAAACAGATTTCACAATGTTAAAAGCTGGATTACTTCATAAAGCAAATGGTGGATATATAATGTTCCAAGCAAGAGATTTACTAACAAATGGAATAAGTTATGCAACATTAAAAAAGGCCTTAAGAATTAAAGAAATTTCAATAGAAAATTCTACAGACCAAGCAACATCAATGGCAATGGTATCTTTAAAGCCAGAGCCAATTCCTTTAGATTTAAAAGTAATGTTAATAGGAGATAGTGAAATTTACCAAACATTACTAGCAATGGATTCAGATTTTAAAAATTTATTTAAAATAAAAGTTGAGTGGGAAGAAAAAGCAGAGTTAAACGAAGAGAATGCAAATAAATTGGCAAGAATTATCCACGATTATTGCGTACAAGCCGACCTTTTACACCTAGATAAATATGCAATGGCAAAGGTAGTAGAATACACCTCTCGAATGTGTGGAGATCAAACTAAAATATCAACATTATTTAATGATTTATTTGAAGTTATTGGTGAGGCTTCAACTTGGGCTAAAATTGCAAAATCAAAATTGATTACTGCAAATTTTATAGAAAAAGCCTTACAAGAACAAAAAGAGAGAGTTAAAAAGTATGATGAATTATATACTGAAATGATAAGAGACAACTCATTGCTAATTTCGACTACTGGCTCAAAAGTTGGAGAATTAAATGGATTAACTGTTATGACAGTTGGAAATTCTACATTTGGAAAGCCTGCTAAAATCACTGTAAACACATATACCGGAAAAAGTGGAATCATAAATATAGAAAGAGAAGTAGAAATGTCAGGTTCTACACATTCTAAAGGTGTGTTTATATTAAGTGGATATTTAGGAGAACAATTTGCACAAGACATACCATTAAGTTTAACAGCAAGTATTTGTTTTGAACAATTATACAATGGTGTAGATGGAGATAGTGCTTCAAGTACAGAACTTTATGGTTTACTTTCAAGTTTGTCAGAAATACCAATAAATCAATCAATAGCAGTAACAGGCTCTGTAAACCAAAAAGGACAAATTCAGCCAATTGGTGGAGTAAACGAAAAAATAGAAGGATTTTATCAAATATGTAAAATGAGGGGATTAGATGGTTCCCATGGCGTTATGATACCAATTCAAAATGTTAAAAATTTACAATTATCTGATGAAATAATAGATAGTGTTAAAAATGGGCTATTCAAAATTTATGCTATTTCAACAATAGATGAAGGAATAGAAGTTTTAACAGGAGTTCCTGCAGGTAAAAAGGACAAGCAGGGAAAATTCCCTAAAGGTACTGTTAATTATTTGGTATATGAGAAACTAAAAAAATATGCAGAAGTAAGTCAAATTGGAAAATAATTTGATATGGGAGTAGAGTATGAAAAAGAATAAAGGTATAACAATGATTTCATTGGTTATAACAATTATTGTTTTACTAATAGTAACAAGTATTACAATAGGTAATGGATTAGGACAACTAGGAATAAAAAGGGTAAATAACTTATATGCAGATATTGAAACAATATCAACAAAAGTTGCAGAATACTACCTAAAAAATGAAACTTTGCCAGTATATGATAATTTATATGTGAATAACAAGCAAGAACTTGAAGAGTTATTTAAGAAAAATGGAGCAACTGAAAATATTACAAATGTAAATGATGGAGATGAATACTATGTTATAAATCCTACAAAATTAGACAATTTGACTCTTAATTATGGTGATGATTATAAGGAGTGGACAAATACATCTACATCAGAGGAAATTCAAAACATATATATTATAAATTCTGTAACACATCAAATTTATTTCCCTCATGGAGTCAAGTCAGGAGATGAATACTTTTTTGCAAGGTTTCCTGATGAGGATGAGGTTACAGCGGTGGAGTTAGGAGAGATAGAGGATGAGTGGAATATGATATTAGATGATGCAACCAAAGATAATTTGAATGATAATAAAATTTCATTTATTGCTAATATTACATTAGAAGGGGTAATAGATTCATATAATTTAAATACGCTAGAATATGCATGGGATGAAACAGATAATGAACAAGAAGCTACTAATTTATCGTATACTAAATTTTCTTATAATAGTATTGATGAGGAGAATAACCAATTAAATGCTAGTCTTTCTAGTAAAGAAATAACAACAACAGCTGATCATTATAATTTATGGGTAAGAGTAATGGATGTAAATGGAAAATATGCTTATAAGAAGAAATCTTTAAAACTATCACCAGAGATAGTACCTGTATTATTTCAAAAAGTTGAATATATAGAAAGTACGGGAACACAGTATATTGATACGGAAGTATATCCATCAAGTAAATTAAATATTGAATTAGATATAGCTCTTAAATCATCAGAAGGAGATCAAAAATTTTTTGGTAGTTATGGTAATGGAGGAATATGTTTAGGAACGTTAAATAACAAATGGAGATATGGATCGAATTTTTGGCAAATGAATAATGGAACAGCAACAACCGATAGAATACTGATAATAGTTGAAGGAAATACATTTACATTTGGAAACGATAAATATACTGCCAATTCAATATCAGATAATACAGAACATTCAATGCTTTTATCAGCGATTGCATATAGAGGAAGCTTATACTCAAAAAGTAAAATGACAATATTTAAAACAAAAATTTCTTCAGAACAGAATATAATTAGAGACTTCATCCCTTGTTACCGAAAATCCGACAATGTTAAAGGTCTTTATGATATAGTAGAAGGCAAATTCTATACAAATCAAGTCACGGGTGATGACTTTATAGCAGGAGAAAATGTATATTAATAAATTTTGAGAAAAAAGCAGACATTCGAAAATGTCTGCTTTTTAAGGTGTTTCAAAAAAATCTAATGGATTTACATATTCTCCGTTTATTCTCATACCAAAATGCAAATGTGGGCCAGTTGTTGCACCATTTGTATATCTACCAGTAGAATCTATATATTTGTTTCCAGTAACTCCGTTCGACATATTTAGGACCAACCTGTCCTATAATTTGTCCTTTTTTTACAGATTGTCCAACACTAACAATAAAATTAGGATTGCAATGACAATAAGAATATTTTATTTCTCCGTTTAGAATTATCTATGTCTGTTAATGTAATTGTATAGCCACCTCCACCTAAAAAGTTTGCAAAAGTAATTGTTCCATCTGAACAAGCAACAAACTCAAAACCTTCTGGAGCACCAATATCTATACCTTTATGAAAGGTTGAAGCGCCTGAGGTTGGAGCTTTTCTTCTTCCAAAATAAGAATTTATTTTAGAAATGCCGAGGAGCAGGCCATAAAAGATGACCGTCATCTATAAAGTTTACAAATTTTATAGCTTGAGTTTTATTATTGTATATAGGAATAAAGAAAATACAAATAAAAATTGTAAAAAATATAATAATTGTATAAAATATATTAAAGATTTTATTAATAATAAACGCCTCTTTTCTTAAAAGGCAAAATATTTGAAATAAAAGAAATATGCTCACATTATAAAGTAAATCTAGCAGTTTGTCAAATAGCTTAAAAATTTAGGCTATCATATTAAAAAAACACATTTGACAAAAGTTTGATTTTACTATAAAATTTTCAAAGAAGCCATATTATTAAAAATAACATATTTAATAATATAGTCATAAAACGAAGGGAGAACTGAAAAATGAATAAACACAAGAAAAATAAAACATCAGGAATCACGATACTTTCACTTGTAGTTACTGTAATAGTTTTACTAATTTTAGCAGGAATAAGTATAACAATGCTATCAGGAGATAATGGAATACTCCTAAATGTAGCCAATGCGAAAGAAAGAACAGAAATAAAAAGAGAAGAAGAAATAGTAGAACAGTCTGTTTTAGAAGCTATAAATAAAGACAAATTTGGTGACTTAACACTCTCAAAACTTTCAAATTATTTAGGAATAAATTCAAAAGATGGAGCAAGAGTTGAACTTGTAGATGGAGAATTTGTAATAACATTTAAAGATACAGAAAGAATTTTTAAAGTAAATAAAGATGGAAATGTTGAATACTTAGGAACATCATCAGTACTTAAAAACACAGCAACAATAACAGTAAGTCCTGAAAAGAATGAATATCCAATGCTTGCACAAAGCACAGAAATAACAATTTCAACAATAATAAAAAAACAAGATGATGAAGTAATTGTACATTATGGTTGGTCAAAAGACAAAAAAACAGAGCCAAAAAATTATAGAGCATTATCAGATTATACAACAATAACAGAAAGAAAAAGAACTGGAACTGCTATAATAGATGATGCAGAAGGAAGTTACTATTTGTGGGTACAAGTACTATTAGATAACAATGTAATTACACAAAAATTTGGACCTTATAATATAAAAAGTCATACATCATTGGTATCTACTTCAGGAGAAAGAAAACCAACATCAGGATTCTTAGGAAGCAATAAGTTTGAAAATTCAAAAGTAGTTACAAGATCTACAATAAATAGTGTAAAAATATCAGATACTTTCACCGACAAAAATGGGGTAACACATACAATAAATGACAACAATTGCTGGGATGTCTCACAAGCACAAGATGGAAAAAGTATACTTGCTTGGTATGAAGTAGCTTATGACTCAGAAGGAAATGAAGTAAAAAATTCAGATGGAAATACAATGTATAATATAACAATAGCACAAGAAGGAGGGGTAACAGCAGCAGTAAATTCAAGCTGTTTATTTTATAATGTGGGACAAGGTGGAACAGGAATAGATGTAATAACAGGATTAGACAAATTAGATACACAAATGACAACCGATATGTCATATATGTTTAAAAGTAGCACAGTAAGGGAACTAGATTTAAGTCATTTTGATACAAGAAAAGTTACAACTTTTGCTGAAATGTTTAATGGATGTAAAGGATTAACAGTTTTAGATTTAAATAATTTTGATACTAGAAGTTTAAAATCTATGTATGCTATGTTTTGGGCTGATAATAATTTAAATGCTATATATATGGATAAATTTAATACATCAGAAGTTACAAGTATTGAAAGTATGTTTCGAGATTGCAGTAATCTACAAGTTTTAGATTTGAGTAAATGGGATACAAGTAAAGTAACAACAATGCAAGGTGTTTTTAATGGGTGCAAAAATCTAATAAATTTAGATATAGGTAATTTTAAGACAAATAATGTGAAAGATATGACTTTGATGTTTAATAGTTGTAATAGTTTAATAAGTTTAGATGTAAGTGAATTTAATACTGAAAAAGTTACAAAAATGTCAGGATTATTTAGTGGTTGCAATAAATTAACCAGTTTAGATGTAACTAATTTTAATACAAGCAATGTAACAAATATGTCATCAATGTTTAGTGGATGTAGTGGATTAACCAGTTTAGATGTAACTAATTTTAATACAAGCAATGTAACAAGTATGTCATATATGTTTTATAATTGTAGTGGATTAACAAGTTTAAATGTAAGTAATTTTGAAACAAGCAAAGTAACTAATATGCATAGTATGTTTGAAAAGTGTTTAAATATAACAACTTTAGATGTAAGTAATTTTAATACTGCTAATGTAACAGATATGGCTTGGATGTTTGGTTCATATAATACAATAAGTAATTTTACAAGTATAAATGTAAGCAGCTTTGATACAAGCAAAGTTACAACAATGGAATCAATGTTTAGATATTGTGCTAATTTAACAGTTTTAGATGTGAGTAGTTTTGATACATCAAATGTAAAAAAATTTGGTGGAATGTTTCTTGGATGCAAAAGTCTTACTGAATTAAATGTAAACAATTTCAATACAAGTAGTGCAACAGGATTAACAGAAATGTTCGCTTCTTGTAGCGGATTAACAACCATAGATGTAAGCAATTTTAATACAGAAAATGTCATAACAATGAATGGTATGTTTTCCAGTTGTACAAATTTAAAGTCTGTAAATGTTAGTAGCTTTAATACGTCAAATGTAACAAATATGACAAGTATGTTTAATGCATGTTATGCTTTAGAAAGTTTAGATTTAAGAAATTTTGATACAAAAAATGTAATATCTATGAAAGAAATGTTCAGAAACACTAGAGCAATAACACAAATACTAGTAAGTTCTCTATGGGTAGTAGGAGAAAATACAAATATAGATGCTATGTTTACAACATCTAACATAAAAAGTGTAACCTATGAGTAATTGTCTCAAAATAAAAAAGGAGAAAATATTTTATGAATAATAAAAAAATATATATAACCATTGCAATTATAATTGCCGTATTATTAATATTTATTATTATTTTAAAAGTAAATAGCAAAAATAGAAATAATACTGCAGTTTTACCAAGTATTGATTTTAGTGAAGTATTTGAGTTAGAAGATATAAAAAACACAAAATATGATATAAAAAAAGCAAATAATGAAAAAATAGCAATAAAATATAATGCTGTTGAAACATATATATTAAATGTAAATGTAGAACTAAATGGTAGAAAAGGTAAAATGATATATGTTAGAGATATTAATAATAAAATGAATATATATCAGACCAAATATAGAATAGACGATTTAGATTATGCAAATGGAATAAATAAATATATAGCGAATTTCTTAGAAAATGCTTCAACAATTATTGGTATTGATCAATTGCAAATAGAAGATGGAATCATATTTGGAGAGGAAAATAAGCCACAATATTTAGAAGAAAGCATCTATACAGATAAAAAACTATATACTTTTCATCATGAAGAACAAAATGGAAGTACAGATAATCAAGATAAAAAGACATATGATATAAATTTTTATATGAATGAAAATTATTTAATGTGTGAAATTGTCGTATTATTATAAAAAATGTCGAAAAAACTCGAACGATTTTTACTAAGTTATAAAAAAATTATTGCAAAATTTTAAATTTATAGTATAATAATATTGATGAATGTAGGCATAGCATCAAAATGGTCAAAAAAAAGCAGACATGTGTTGGATGTCTGCTTTTTCTTTGAAATAAAGCATTTGTCGATTTTTGTCGATGAAAAAATATTGATTTTTTTACTTTTATACTGTATAATAATTTAGTATTATAATTCAATTATTTTTAATTAAATAAATCAAATTATTTTTAATTCAAATATTTATTAGAATAATAAAGAAATAAGAATCCTATTGATTTTTGATAGCAAATAAGTTATAATATAAATATAGTAGTAAAGGAAGTGCTTCAATGTATCAAATTGAAATATATGAAGACATATATGGAAAAAGTGATATTATAGATTATTTTAAAAAATTACAAAAAAGTGGAAGTAAAGATGATAGAATAAAAATACAGAAAATAAGAATGTATATGCGTTTATTAAAAGAATATGGTTTATCTCTAAATGAGCCATATATAAAACATCTTGAAGAAGATATATGGGAATTAAGACCATTAAGAGATAGGTTTTTATTTGCATATTGGAAAAATAATAGATTTGTAATATTGAGTCATTTTCTAAAAAAGACTGCAAAGACACCAAGAAGCGAAATTGAGAAAGCTAGAAGATTATTAAGAGAATTAAAATCAAGCATCCTGTAATAAATGAAAAATGAAAATTGACAACAAAATACCCCCTAATATATAATTTCAATATAGACGACAAGTTCAAAAGTCTATGAAATTAACATATTGGAGGTAAGAATAATGACTAATTCACAAGATTCAAAATTTAATGCTATCGAAAACACAGATGCAATAGTAGGAGTGGACATAGCAAAAAATGTACATTGGGCAGGAATAATCCTACCAAATGGGAAAGAGATAAAAAAATCTTTCTCTTTCAATAATAACAAAAAAGGATTTAAAAGTCTAGTAGAAACAGTAAAAAATGTATTGATTATGTACAATTTTAAAAATGTAATCATTGGAATGGAGCCAACAGGGCACTATTGGAAATCTTTTGCAAGATATTTAAAAAAGATTGAATGGATACATGTAGTAACAGTAAATCCAAAGAAAGTAAAAGATTCTAAAGAATTAGATGATAATTGCCAAACAAAAAGTGATAAGAAAGATTGTATAACAATAGCAAGATTAATAAAGGATGCAAGATATTTTGAGCCATATTTACCAGAAGGAGTATGGGCAGAACTAAGGAATTTATCAAATACAAGAGCAGAATTGGTAAGAAAGCAAAATGCAGTAAAATGTAGAATAGTAGCGACAATGGATGAATATTTTCCTGAGTATGGAAAAGTATTTAAACAAATATTAGGAAGAACATCAGAAGAAATATTAAAAAGATGTCCATTTCCAGAAGACATAAAAAGCTTTGGAAAAGAAGAGTTAATAAAGTATATAAAAGAAACTGTAAAAAGAGGATATAGCAAAAAGCAAGTAAATACAATATATGAATTAGCAACTGAAAGTGTAGGAACAACAGAAGGATTAACAGGTGCAAGAGTGCAATTACAAATGTATGTAGAAGAAGCAGAGTTGTTAAAGAAACAAATAGAAAGAACAGAAATATATTTAGAAGAACAACTAAAAGAAACAGGATATTATGAAAGCATAATAAGCATACAAGGAATTGGAATTGTAAGTGCTGCAATGTTAATAGGAGAAATTGGAGAAATAGATAGATTTGATAGTTATGAACAAATAAGAAGATATGCAGGATTAAATTTAGTAGAAAATAGTTCAGGAAAACATCAAGGAAAAACAACGATATCAAAAAGAGGAAGAAGTTTGCTAAGAAGTATATTGTATAGAATGGCATTTACAATGGTAGGAAAAAACGAAGAAATAAAACAATTGTATAAATACTTAACAACAAGAAAAGAAAGACAATTAAAGAAAAAGCAAGCAATGATAGCAGTAACAGGAAAAATATTACAAATAATATATGCAGTAGTAACCAAAAATGAAGAATACAATGCTACAAGAGTATTTACACAAGATAGAATAGAACAACTAAAAGTAGCATAAAATATATTTTTAATTTTAGCTAGATCAAAGTGACATGAGGGGAGATCACTCCATAAGGCCTTAAATGAGCCAGTATTAAAGCAGTAATGCCTTGTCACTTTATCTTCATATATTGAACGAAGGATGGTAAGGACTATGAAAAGTAGATCCAGAGAGAAAAGATAGGGTTAATAATGAAGAAAGATTCTAGGTAAAAAAAAACAAATAAGTCAACATAAACAACACGTTTTTTAGTGTTTTTATTAAACATGTTTTTAATTTTATTTAATCTAATAAAAAAGATTGAATATAAAATATATAAAAAATAAAGAAAAAATAAAATTTTAAGAAAAAGAGAGATATCGAGAGATAATCTTTCATTTATAGAGATAGGAGTGATTTAGAATGAGTAAATTAAAAAGATGGGAAGATATAGAAAAGGGTTTTAATTTTACAGCTGAGGAAGATGAACAAATGGAATTAGAATTAAATTTAATTAAGCAAACAATAGAAGCAAGAAAAAAAGCTAAATTGACACAAAGAGAATTAAGTGAAAAAAGCGGAATAAAGCAACCATCAATAGCTAAAATTGAAAGCTTAGAGCATTCACCACAAGCAACAACACTAATAAAATTATTATACCCTCTTGGCTATACAATTAAAGTTGTACCATTAAACAAAAAGAATAAAATAGAAATAGAAAAATAGTATAACACATAAAAAATGCAAAGTTTGTCATAATCTGTCGAAAGTATAAAAAATATAATATTTTAATAAAAAACAAGAATTTCAGGTCTTGTTTTTTTTTATAGATTATAGTAGAATATTTATGAATTTTACAAAAAGGATTATCCCCAAAAGAAAAAGAGGAGAAAAAATGAGAAGAAAGACAAGAACAAAAGTTAAAAAATGGTTAAAAATAGTTGGAATTGTAGTTGGAATCGTTTTATTAATTATAGGAATTATTTTATTAATAAAACTAAGTAAAGGACCTAAAATTTCTTATGAAGATGGAATAGTATGTAAAAACTATTTTACAGAAATAACAATAGATTTAAAAAACAAAAAAGTAAAAAGAGATGACATTGAAACTTCTCTATTAAAAGAATTCGAAATTACAGAAGAACAAGAAAATTTAGGATTTACCTCAGAAGAAGAAATGAAAAATTTATTTTCAAATTCTGTTTTTGAAATAAATGTGGAAAACCAAGTAGTAAAAATAAAAAATCCATATCAAACAAAATGTTTTATAGTAAAAACTACAGAGGTTGCAGAAAAAGCTGAAGGAGAAGAAATAACCAAGCTTTCAGACAATTTATATTTACTAAGTTTTTATTCAGAAAAGCTAACAAAAGCAATGTATAATTACTATAAAAACAAGCCATACATTGAACAAATTTATCTAGATGAAGTTTATATTGATGATCCAATTACAGATATTTCGCAAACTGTGTATGGAGACACACCTATTGACCTTAAAGGATATCATTTTTTAGGAACAACAAAACTAGGATTAGATAATTATAAAAAAATAATAAATGATAATGGAAATCCAGCAGAAGTTGTTATTTCAACAATAGGCTATGGAATTAATTATGAAAATGAATTTTTTAATAATAGATTAAACGAAAATTATTATAACTTTATGTTTAATAATAAAGATATTAAAGAAACAATAGGACAAGGAAGTAGAATTGCTGAAGTTATTGTAGATTCTACTACATCAAATGTAAAACTATTGCCATTGGTTACAGTAACAGAAGAAGGATATACGTCGCTTTCAAGTATCTTAAAAGCTTTAAGTTACTCTATACAAAATGCAGATATTATATGTTTTGAACTTATAAATCCTAAACACGAGACAATTAATATACTTCTTGAGGAGGCTTTTTATAGAAATAAACCAGTGTGTGCAGCTTCTACAGAAAATAAAGAGAATTATCCAGCCAACCATGGAATGACAATTGCAGTTTCATCACTGGATAGAGAAAATAATGTTAGTGATTATTCTTCCAACGGAGATTTTATAGATTTTGCACTTCCAAGTACTGATATAGAAGAAATTTTTAATAAAAATTCCACAGTATCTAGATGGTCAGGAGCACAGTACTCGAATGCAGGAATTGCCTCAATAATTGCAATGGTAAAAACATATAATAAAGAAGCTACAATACTAGATATATACAACTTTTTAAGAGACTTTAGTATTGACCTTGGTTCTCAAGGAAAAGATAATCAATATGGGTATGGAATTCCTAATTTTTCAGGTCTAAAAATTTCTGACATAGATAAAAAATCCCCAGAATATAAAGAAATTACATATGAAAATCAAACTTGGGAGATTCTAAAACAGGTAAAAATAAGTGCAAGTGATAATATTAGAATTTATAGATGGGCAATAACTAAAAATGAAGGGGAACCAAATCAAGAGGAATGGAACATTTTAGAGTCTGTTACACCTAATTTAGATATAGCTAGAGAAATTACAGAAAATGGTAAATATTTTATATGGGTGCAAGATACAGCTGGAAACAATGTTATTAAAGACATACAAGTAGACAAAGTGGATAATAAACCTCCACAAATTGCATATACAATAAATAAAGATACTTTAAGTTCTGGTTATGTTACAATAAATGTTACTGCAGAAGACTCTGAGTCAGGGCTATATGATAGTCCATTTAGTTGGGATAACAGAATTTGGTCACAAGAAAATAGCACAAGAGTTGTTAAAGAAAACGGAATATATAAAGTATATGCAGAAGATAACCTTGGAAATATTAGTGAACTTGATATTATAGTAGATGTATTTCCACAAGAAGGTAGAGCTGAACTTGAAGAAGGTAATATAATAACATCAGTAAAGGTTTCTGCAGATTGGAATGAAAATACAAATAATAATGTGGAAATTACTTTAAATAAAGATATTAATATAACAGGATGGCAAATTACAACAAATTCATATGCTCCATCAGATTTTGTAGAAGTACCACAACCAACAATACAAAATAATGTAAATGAAAATAACAGAAACAACAATAATGATCAAAATAATGTAAGTTTACCTAGCAATATGACTTGGGATAGATATAATTCTAGAACTAATACTACAAATAATACAACTCAAAATTTGATAGATACAAATACAATGAATAATACAACTAGCACAAATACAACAAATAATACTACACAGAATTTAACAAATTTAAACACAACAAATACAAGTAGTACTACAAGTACAGTGGAAAACACAGAACCTCAACCAATACAAAGAACAGAACCAATTATTATAAATACAGCACTTAATGTAAATACAGATTATTACCTATGGGTAAAAGATAGCCAAAACAACACTTGGTATCAAAAATTCAAAATTATGAAGGGAGAATTAACAAGAAAATGAAATTTATAGAAAACATTAAACAAAGAGCAAAAATGAATTTAAAAACCATAATTTTACCAGAAGCAGAGGATAAACGAGTATTAGAGGCAGCATCTAAAGTTGCAAGTGAGGGATTCGCTAAAATTATTCTTTTAGGAGATGAAAAACAAATTAAAGAGGATTCTAAAAAATACAATTTAAACTTAGATGATGTAAAAATAATAAATCCATTAACAGCTGAAAAAAGACAGGAGTATATAGAAAAATTATATGAACTTAGAAAAAACAAAGGTCTTACCTTAGAAGAAGCAGGAGAATTGTTAAAACAACCAATTTATTTTGGAATGATGATGTTAAAAGATGAAAACAGTAGTGCAGATGGCTTAGTATCTGGTGCGGCACATTCAACATCAGATACTCTAAGACCTGCTCTTCAAATTTTAAAAACAGCTCCAAATACAAAACTTGTTTCTGCATTTTTTGTAATGTGTGTACCAGATTGCAATTATGGAGAAAATGGAACATTTATATTTGGAGATAGTGGATTAAATCAAAATCCGACAGCTGACGAACTTTCTGAAATTGCTATTTCTTCAAGTAAAAGTTTTGAACAATTAGTAGGAACAGAGCCAAAAGTTGCGATGCTTTCTTATTCAACATATGGAAGTGCAAAATCAGAACTAACAGAAAAGGTTATAGAGGCAACAAAACTTGCAAAAGAAAAAGCACCAAATTTATGTATAGATGGAGAACTTCAACTAGATGCTGCAATTGTTCCAGAAGTTGCCAAGTCAAAAGCTCCAGGAAGTAATGTGGCAGGAAATGCAAATGTTTTAATATTCCCAGATTTAAATGCTGGAAATATTGGATATAAGCTTGTACAAAGATTAGCAAAAGCAGAAGCATATGGACCTCTTTGTCAAGGTATTGCAAAACCAGTAAATGATTTATCTCGTGGATGTTCTGCGGATGATATTGTTGGCGTTGTTGCAATAACAGCAGTACAGAGTGCAAACAGTTGAAATATTAAAAATGTTATGATATAATTGGAAAACAAAAAGGAGACTATATGAAAATATTAGTAATTAATGCAGGAAGTTCGTCTCTTAAATATCAAGTTATTGATATGGAAAACAATGAACGAATAGTAAAGGGAAATTATGAAAGAATAGGCGAAGCAGGATCTTTTTTAACACATAAGGTTCATGGAGAAAAACACAAATTTGCACATGAGGTAAAAAATCATGAAGAAGCAATAAAATTCATAATTGCAAGAATATTAAATAAACATTACGGAGTTATGAAATCATTAGATGAACTTGCAGGAATAGGGCATAGAATTGTTCATGGAGGAGAAAAGTTTAAAAAACCAGTTTTAATTACAGAAGACGTAATTAAAGAAATTGAAAAATGCTCTGAACTTGCTCCATTACACAATCCAAATGCTGTTTCTGGAATAAGGGCTTGTCAAAAAGTAGTACCTGAAATAAAACAAGTAGCTTGTTTTGATACGGCATTTCATCAAACAATTCCAAAGGAAAGATATATATATCCTATACCATACAAATATTATGAAAAATATGGAATAAGAAAATATGGATTTCATGGAATATCTCATGAATATGTTAGTAAGAGAGTAGCAAGTTTACTAAATAAAAATATTGAAGATTTAAAAATAATAAGTTGTCATTTAGGACAAGGGTCAAGTATATGTGCAATAAAAAATGGAAAATCAGTTGATACTACAATGGGACTAACACCACTTGGAGGAATTCCAATGGGTTCAAGATCAGGGGATTTAGATCCGTCTGTTGTAACATATCTTATAAAAAAATCAGAAAAGCCAATGCAAGGCGTGCAAGATTTAGAAAAGACAGACCATAAAGAACTAACTCCTGAAGAAGTAAATGAAATTTTAAATAAAAAATCTGGAGTTTATGGAATATCAAGAATTTCTTTAGATTTTAGAGATGTTGAATTAGATGCATTATCAGGCGGACATCATGCAACACTTGCTTTAAAACACTTTGATTACAGAGTCGCTCAGGAAATTGCCAAAATGGCAGTTGCAATGGGGGGAGTAGATGTAATAACATTTGAAGCAGGAATTGGAGAAAAAGGACAGTATAATAGAAAAGGAATATGTAGTTATCTTGGAATACTTGGTGTAGAAATTGATGAAGAACTAAATGAAATAAGGGGCGAAGAAATAGAAATTTCAAAACCAAATTCTAAAGTAAAAGTTTGGGTTGTACCTACAAATGAAGAGTTAATGATAGCAAAAGAAACATATGAATTAGTAAAATAAAATGTGTAAAGTAAAAAAATTTAATTATAAAATAAGAATTGTCAAAAACGAGTATTGCTAGGCAAAAATTTATGAAAAAACCGGAGTGTACATATAGTACATGAGGATTTTTGAATAAATTTTTAACAACGCAAGACGAAGTTTTTCACAATTCGAAGGAGGAAAAATGAAGATATTAGTACTAAACTGCGGCAGCTCATCACTAAAATACCAATTAATAAATATGGAAAATGAAGAAGTGATAGCATCAGGAAAATATGAAAGAATAGGAGAAAAAGAAGCTTTTATAACACATAAAGCATGTGGAAAAAAAGTAACAATAGAACATGAAGCATATGACCATACAGAAGCAATAGATTTTACTTTAAAACAATTAACAAATCCAGAATATAAAGTAGTAGACAGCCTAGATGAAATAAATGCAATAGGACATAGATTATTAAATGGTGGAGAAAAAATTAATCAATCTGTAATAATAGATGATAGTGTTGTAGAAGTATTAAGAGAATGTACAGATTTAGCTCCATTACACAATCCAGCAGGAATTATGGGAATAGAAGCTTGTAAAAAAGTAATGTCAGGAAAGCCGATGGTAGGAGTATTTGATACATCTTTCCATACAACTATTCCAAAAGAACATTATATTTATCCAATACCATATGAATTCTACAAAAAATATGGAATAAGAAAATATGGAGCACATGGAACATCACATATGTATGTTTCTCAAAGATTAGCAGAAATAGAAAATAAAGATATAACAACAATAAAAACAGTTACTTGCCATTTAGGTCAAGGAGCTTCAATTTGTGCTGTAGATGGTGGAAAATCTATAGATACATCAATGGGGTTAACTCCACTAGGTGGAATTCCAATGGTTACAAGATCAGGAGATTTAGATCCATCAGTTGTAACATATTTAATGAAAAAAGAAAATTTATCAGCAGATGAAATAGAAAAAATATTGAATAAAGAATCAGGACTTCAAGCAATATCAGGCTTAGCTCCAGACTTTAGAGAAATAGAACTTGCATCTTATGAAAAAGGAAGTATGGCAGAAACTGCTATAAAAAGCTTTACTTATGCTATTGCTGGATATATTGCAAAATATGCAGTTGCAATGAGAGGAATAGACTATTTAGTATTTACAGGTGGAATTGGAGAAAACCAAATAAACATCCGTAAATGGGTATGTGAACAATTAGAATTTATGGGAATTTTATTAGATGAAGATGCAAACAATATGAGAGGAGAAGAAAAACTTATATCTAAACCAGAATCTAAAGTTAAAATATTTGTTATTCCAACAAATGAAGAATTAATGATAGCAAAAGAAACTGAAAGACTAGTAAAATAATTTATTGTATACTTAAAATATAAGCTATGAATAAAAAACCGAAACTAAGATTTTGTACGCATTATAAATGCTACAAAATCTAACTTCCGCCATATTTATCTTCTAAGGAAACTCACCACTTTCGTGGATGACTTTCCTAAGAATATAAAAAACTTAAAAATTTTAAATTTTTTAAAATTTTTAAGTTTTTTTTAAGTTTTCCTAACTATAATATAAACAAATAAAGAAAAGGAGGGGCAGGTTGAAAAATGAATGAAATTTTCAGAAGAGTTGAGAAAAAATATATATTAAATGAAAATCAATATAAAAAAATAAGAAAAGCAATGGAAAATGAAATGGAGCCAGATCAATATGGAAAAAGCACAATTTGCAATATTTATTTTGACTCAAAAGATTATGAACTTGTAAGACATTCAATAACAAAACCATATTATAAAGATAAAATAAGATTAAGAAGTTATAATACACCAAATGAAAACAGTAAAGTATATTTAGAAATAAAAAGAAAATGTGATAGTATTGTAGGAAAAAGAAGAATAGAGCTTTCGCTAAAAGATTTTTATAATTATATGAATGGAAAAAAAATAGAAAGTCCAATAAATGAACAAATAAAAAAGGAACTTGATTATTATTTTAAATTTTACAATTTAGAACCTAAAATGTATGTGTCTTATGAAAGAGAAGCTTTTTACCAAAAAGACAATATGGATTTTAGAATTACATTTGACAGTAATGTACTTGCAAGAGAAAATGATTTACAACTAGAAAAAGGAAGTTATGGAGAAAACATTTTACTTAAAAGTGCATATATAATGGAACTAAAAACATTAGGAACAATTCCACTTTGGTTAGTAAAAATTATAAATGAATTAAACATAAAACCAGCAATATTTTCAAAATATGGAACAGCTTATACTGAGTTTGTATTAAATAAAACAGATGTAATAAATAATGCTTATAAAATTGATGAAAATTTGGAATTACAAAGGGCTAAGAAATCTAAATTATGTTTGGTTTCATAAAAAATAATTTAGTATTAATTTATAGAAGTTATATAAAAAAATGATATTATAAAAAATAAGTTTAAAAGGAGAAAAAATTATGTTAGGAAGTATTTTTAGTGAAGCTGTTAGCACTATAACTACAGCAAATTGTTTAGTATGTATGGGTTCAGCAATTGTACTCGGAATTTTAATAAGTTTTACACACAGAGTAACTACCAAAACAACAGTCAACTTTTTGTTAACACTAGCTTTATTGCCACTTTTGGTATTTGCAGTAATATTACTTGTTAATGGAAATTTAGGAACCTCACTTGCAGTTGCAGGAGCATTTTCATTAATTAGATTTAGAAGTATGGCAGGAACATCAAAAGAACTTATTTCAGTATTTTGGGCAATGGCAGTTGGCTTAGCATTAGGAATGGGATATGTAATTTTTTCAGTAGTTATAACACTAATTGTAGCAATAATTATGATTATATCAAGTAAAGTTATTAACAAAAAGGATTTAGAAGAAAGAAAATTAAAAATTATTATTCCTGAAAATCTTGATTATGAAGAAATATTTAACGATATTTTCGAAAAACATTTAAATAAATATGAACTTGAAAAAGTAAAAACAACAAATATGGGAAGTATGTATGAATTACAATATATGGTTTCTTTGAAAAATGGAATAAATCAAAAAGAATTTTTAGATGAAATAAGAATTAGAAATGGAAATATGCTTGTAATGCTTGAAAGACCAGAATTAATTGAGGAGGTATTATAATGAAGACTACAAATAAATTAATTATTATTTTAATAGTTTTGCTTATTATAGCGGGAGTTGTGGGATATTTTGTATATAGGAGCTTAAATCCAAACCAAGCATCAACTTCAAGTAGTACAACAGAAGTAACACCTGTTACAGATAGTACTGAAGTTTCTGTTGAATACAGCGAAAGCGAAGAAGCAGATGAATATACAAACTATACTGCTAAAATAGACTTAAACTCTTTATCTAGTACTGGTAGTGGAGTTAATATTTCAGGTAGTACTATTACAATACAATCAGCTGGAACATATTATTTTTCTGGAACTGCGACAGCAAACATAGTTGTAAATGCGGAAAAACAACAAGTTATATTGGTATTAGATAATGTGAATCTTACAAGTACAAATACATCTGCTATTAATGTAATTAAAGCAAAAGAGGTTATAATAAATTCTGCAAAAGGTTCAACAAACACAATAACAGATTCAAGTAATTATACAGTATTTACAGAAGATGACGAACCAGATGGATGTATATTCTCTAAAGCAGATTTAGTAATAAATGGATCAGGAAAATTAGTTGTTAAAGCAAATTATCAAGATGGTATAGTAAGTAAAGATACTTTAAAAATAATAAATGCAAACATAGAAATTACATCAGTAGATGATGGAATTAGAGGAAAAGATTATGTATTATTAAAAAATAGCAATATTAATATAACTTCTGCAGGTGATGGAATTAAAGCTACCAATACAGAAACTGATACAGGCTTTATTTCAATAAACGGAGGAAGCATTACAATTAATTCAAAAGCAGATGGTATTCAAGCAGAAACATATTTAAATATTACAAATGATCCAACAATAAATATTACTACTTCAGGAACAGTTTCTACATCTACCTCTCAATTTGGTACTTCTTCAACAGATGATGGAACCAGTTCAAAAGGAATAAAAGCAGAAACAGAAATCACAATAGAGAGTGGAGAACTTAAAATTTCTAGTACAGATGATGCTATTCATTCAAATGGTTATATTATTATAAACAATGGAAATTTAGAACTTTCATCAAGTGATGATGGAATTCATGCAGATAATAATATTCAAATAAACAATGGAACAATTAATATTATAAAATCTTATGAAGGAATCGAAAGCTCTTATATTGAAATAAATGGAGGAAAAATAACTGTTAAAGCATCAGATGATGGTATAAATGTATGTGGTGGAAATGATCAATCTGCATTTAATAGAACAGGAGCAAATTCATTTACAAGCTCATCAAATGGTAAATTAATAATAACAGGTGGAGAAATATTTGTAGATTCAACAGGTGATGGGTTAGATTCAAATGGTTCAATAGAAATGACTGGAGGAAATGTAGTTGTTTCAGGACCTACTCAAAACGGAAATGGACCGCTAGATTATGATGCTTCATTTAATATAACTGGTGGAAGTTTAATTGTATATGGTTCAAATGGAATGTGGCAAAACACTTCAAATACTTCAACACAATATAGTGTAGTATTTGCAGTATCTGGAAAGTCTGGAGATAAATTAGAATTAAAAGATTCAAGTGGAAACACAGTTTTAAGTACAACTACAAATAAAAATTATGCACAGGTTTTATTTTCAAGTAGCAGTATAACCAAAGGTGAAACTTATACCTTGTATGTAAATGGCACTCAAAATTCAAGTTTAACAGCAAATTCTGTTGTAACAAGTAATGGAACAACAGGAATGGGCGGAGGCATGCAAGGAGGAATGCAACAGAGAATGAGATAAAAGAAATATATAATTTATTGAGATATGCTGACCACATATCTCTTTTTTATATGAAAAAAAGGCAGTTGACCAATTAAAAAAAGTATGATAAAATATCAAATGAGTTTTATAATACGAAGGGGGAATAAAAATGTCAGGACACAGCAAATGGAACAACATACAAGCAAAAAAAGGAAAAGCAGATGCAGCACGTGGAAAAATTTTTACAAAATTAGGTAGAGAATTATTAGTTGCAGTTAAAGCAGGTGGACCAGATCCAGCTGGAAACTCAAAATTAAAAGATGTTATTGCAAAATGTAAGGCAGCAAATATGCCAAATGATACAATAAATAATGCTATTAAAAAAGCTTCAGGAGAAGGAAGTACAGACAATTACGAAGAAATAGTATATGAAGGATATGGACCAAATGGAGTAGCTGTTATTGTAGAAGCAAGTACAAATAATAGAAATAGAACAGCTGCAGATGTTAGACATGTATTTGACAAAGCAGGAGGAAACCTAGGAACAACAGGATGTGTGGCATATATGTTTAGCCAAAAAGGTGTAATTGTAATAGAAAAAGAAACTTGTAAATTATCAGAAGAAGAATTAATGATGCAAGCATTGGACTTTGGTGCAGAAGACTTTGAAACAGGAGAAGATGTATATGAAATAACAACAGCTCCATCAGACTTTTCTTCAGTTAGAGAAAATTTAGAAGGACTTGGATTAGAATTCTTAGAAGCATCTGTACAAATGGTTCCATCAACTACTGTTGCATTAGATGAACATGGCGCAGAGAAGATGAACAAATTAATAGATAGCTTAAATGACTTAGATGATGTAATGAATGTATATCATAATTGGGAAGAGTAAAAAAGTTCTAAATAAAAAAGACCAGCATATAATAATAGTATGCAGGTCTTTTTTTATTAAATTATTAATATAAGTTTAAGTATGTAAATGTTACAATTCACGGTTTATTATAAATTAGCCCTGCCTAAAGTTTATATATT
>CAMIVO010000024.1 GCA_946401865.1 uncultured Clostridia bacterium | reverse complement strand
TCTATATTTTTATTAAATTATTTAAGACTTTTTCAGTGGTCTCGGTCCGTCCCCATTGACACAAAGTTGTCAAAAAGGTCCGTCCCCATTGACAACCCATTGACAACGTTACACATTATCTTCTTTTTTTCTTTCATTATAAGCTTGCAATACTTCATTCCATTTTTTATATTCTGGTTTGTCTTTCTTGTTTTCAATTTCAAAATTTTCACTTAAATATTTCGAAATATAGTTTCCAACTTTTTCTGCACCTTTGATATTTAAATGATCTCCCTTGTCTTGTGTGTCTGTTTCCCAGTTTATTGGTTCATCTACTTCAAAATTGAAATTTACATATTTTATTTCTTTTTCTTTTGCAAATTCTTTAAATATTTCGTATTTTTCAATTGCTCTTTCATCTGTAGTTGGCATAGTCATAAGTACTAGTTCACAATTATTCTGTTTACATAGTAACTTTAATTCATCAATTTTCTCTTTTGCATATTCTTCTATATGTAAATCTATATTTTCTATATTTATTTCTTTGTGATTTTTTTGATATTCTTTATATTTTAAATAAATACTTTTTCCTTTATTTTCATATTTTTTTGTTTTTATATCATATAAGTAACCTTTATATGATGTCTCACTTTTTAGGATTAATTTTCTTATATCAAATTCAGTTAGCCTTTGATATCTGTCATGAAATCTTATAATAGGAAATAGAAAAGACAATTTTTCTTTTATGCTAAAATCCATATAATCTTCATTTATTAAGTCTAATTTATCAAAACTAAAATTCATATAATCAATTTCTGATCTTGTACTAAGTTCAGTAAAAAATTCTTTTGTTGTAAATAACTCACCTGTATCTAGCATAACAACTTTGGGAGATTGTGTTTTAAAAAACTCTTTTGCTACATAATATGAACCAATTGTGTCTTGTCCTGGAGTTGATGCTGAAAAGCCAGTTACTCCAATGTTATTATATATTTCTAAAGGAGAAACTCCTGTATATACATTTGAATCTCCTACATAAAGCACATCAATTGTATTTTTATCTTGCTTATACATATCTCTCATTGCACCAGCTACATACCATCCACCTTCACTACTACCAACAGGCGAAAACACTCTATTTAGCAAGCAAATGATTATTATTAAAATAATTATAAATATAAATGCTTTTATATAATTTTTCATTCAATTTTTACCTCTCTATTATATTCAAAATAAACAAATCAAAACAAGTATTGATTATTTCTCAACTATTAAAAGGCGCCATATATAAATGATTGTACATTATATCCTTCCCCATAAATACCCAAAATAATTATACTTAAAATTACTCCATATAAAATGACCCATCTAAACAAAATATTTTGTTTAGCAAGTGTATCTCTAATTTTAATTCCTTTTTCTTGTTTTATACTAATATATAACATAATTAAGCTTGAAATTATTAGAATAACTATATCTTGAACTTTTAAACCTCCAAGTAAAAATGCTTCTCCATTAAAAATTCTTTCTAGATGATTTACTTTAAATATTGATTTGAACATACTAAATGCAACTTTTAAATTATTTGCTCTAAATATTAACATTCCAACACATACAAATCCTGTTGTTCTAAGTATTTGCCATAATTTATAACTAAACACTTCTGTTTTAACTTTAAATATTTTTATTACTTTTTCTCCAAATGGAGCAAAGATTTTGCCAAGCATCATAATTGAATAATAATATAATCCATAAACTATATATTTCCAACCTGCGCCATGCCAAATTCCATTTCCTAGCCATACACAAAATAATGAAAGTGCTACTGCACTAACTTTTGAAAAATTTGACTTTTTAAAGATTTTATTTGATTGACTTGTAATTTTAAGTGATAGTTTTGAAAGTGATACAGGGTAAAAAATATATTCTTTAAGCCAAGCACCTAATGTTATGTTCCATCTTCTCCAGAATTCATCAATTGATTTTGCAAAAAATGGTCTTTCGAAATTTTTATCTAATTCAATTCCAAAAAGCTCAGAAGCTCCTCTTACAATATCTATTCCTCCTGAAAATTCAGCATAAATTTGTAATGTATATCCTACAATTGCAAGTATAATAATTAAAAATGTGTATTCTGTATAATTTTCAAATACGTAATTTACATACATTGCAACTCTATCTGCAATTACCATTTTTTTGAAATATCCCCATAACATTAATTGTGAACCATATGTTATAGTTTTATATGTAATTTCATTTGGTCTATATAGCTGGTCTGCTAGTCTATCAAATCTGCCAATTGGACCTTCTACAAGCTGTGGAAAATATACTAAAAATAAAGCAACTTTGCCAAAATTCTTTTCTGCTTTTATTTTTCCTCTATATACATCAACTATATAGCTTATTGCTTGTAAAGTATAATAAGATATTCCTAGTGGTAACAAAAATTTAAATACTGGAATATTTATTTTAAATAAATGATTAAATTCCCCTATTATAAATCCAGAATATTTAAGAGTAACTAGCATTAATAGATTAATTATAATACCTATTGTTAAAACTATTTTTTTGCTTCTTTTCGATCTATTCTTTATAATTTTTTTCTCTTCTTTATTTTCTATGCTCTTGGCTTTAATAGAGGCATTATTACCTATTTTATCTATTTGTAATGCTGTAATATAAATACTTATTGTTGACAATACTATAAATATTGTATATTTTCCACTATTTAATGCAAAAAATAAATAACTTGCAATTAATAAAACTATCCACTTAATTTTTTTTGGCATGAGTTTATACAATATTACAAGCACAAATAAAAATATTATAAATTCAATTGAATTAATTAACATATTGATTGCTCCTTTATTCTTCCTCTAACCTAGTTACTAGCTCAAATATTTTTTGTGCAGAATTAAAATTTTCTGGTATTAAGTCTGCAGGTGTAATTTCTATGTCAAACTCTTCATTTAATTTTGCAACTAATGTGACAATATCAAATGAATCTAATATTTCTTCTTCTATTAGATTTTCTTCTGTATTAAAGTCTACTCCTGGCTTTATTTGTTCTAATATTTTAACTATCTCTTCCATGTTTTTAATTCCTTTCTATCAATCTTACCATTAGCATTATATGGCATTACTTGCAACTTAACAATTTCATTCGGTCTCATATATGGCAAAAGAATTTTTTCTGCTGATTTTGCTAAGTCATTTTCAACTATTGTCCCTTGATAATATAGAACTATTTTTTTATTTTCATCATCATAAATAGTACAACATAAAGTTACACCATCTATTGAATATATATTTTTTTCAATTTCTCCAAGTTCTATTCTATAACCCATATGTTTGATTTGATAATCTTTTCTTGAAATATATATAATATTTCCTGTTTTATCGTATTTTACAATATCTCCTGTTTTATATACAATTTCAGGATAACATTTATTAATAGGATTTTGAATAAATGCTTGTTTTGTTTTTTCTTCATTTTTGTAATAACCCGAAGCTAAAAATGAACCTCTGGCTAGCAATTCTCCAGATTCTGATTCTTCGTTTTCTGAATATTTAATTTCTTCACCTTTTTCATTTATTATTATTAATCCACAATTATTACAATGTTTTCCAATTGGTACAGAATCTGTATCTTTCAACTCTTTGTCCAAAATATAATATGAACATATATCTGTTGTTTCTGTTGGTCCGAATAAATTTGCAAACATTGTATTAGGAAGTGCTTTTACCCACATATTAAGCTGTTTTGTTGGCATTACTTCACCTGCAAATAATACTTTTTTTAAATAAGGTAATTTTACATCTTTTAATGCTCCTAAATTAGCTACAATACACAATGCAGACGGTACCCAGTAGATAGTATTTATTTTATTTTCATTTAAATATTTTATTAAATTTATTGGAAATGAAAAATTAACTTTGGGAATTATGTACATTGTAGCACCTGTAAGCATTGTAGTAAATACATCTGTTATTGACATACTAAAGTAAAATGGTGTTTGACTTCCCCAAACTGTTTTTTCATTTATCTCAAAGGTTTCTTTTACCCATTTTATATATGACAATACTGCCTTGTGGCTTATAACAACTCCTTTTGGTATTCCTGTTGAACCTGATGTATATAAAATATACATTGTATCTGTATCTATTCTCTCATAATTTATTTTATCTAATTTTTCGTTATCTATTTCTGTTTCTAGCATTTCTTCATATATAAACACTTTTTCAATATTTAATTTTAAATCTTCTAACTTTTTTTGATTTTTTTTATCTGTTATTATAATATTTGCTTCTAAATTTTCTATTATTGCTTCTATTCTATTTTTGGGAGATTTTACATCTAATATTGTATAAAAATTACCACTATATAATGTTCCAATCATTGCTTCTAAACAATTTACTGTTTTATCTATAAATATTAAAATAGGTTTATTAGTCTCTTTAGTTTTATTATGTATATATGTTCCTATAGTCTTTGAATTATCTACAAATTCTTTATATGTAGCTCTCCTTTTAGAATCCACAAATATTTCTTTTTCTGGTAATTCTTTGCTTTTTTTATTTATAATATCAATAATGCTTTTTTCCATTTTTACTGACATTCCTTCCTTTCAAGGCACAAACCTTCACCTATTACTCTCCAACTATAATTATTTATTAAAATTTCATAGACATTCTACTATATTTGCAAAAAAAAAGCAAGTATTTCTACTTGCTTTTGATATACTATATATTATTATTCAGCAGCTGTTTCTTCTGCTTCTGGAGCGTTATAAGCTTCTAATATAGCATTTTGAATTTTTTCCCTTGTTTCAGGGTTAATTGGATGAGCTATATCTTTGAATTCTCCAGTAGGAGTTTTCTTGCTAGGCATAGCTATAAATAATCCATTTTGGCTTTCGATAACTTTGATATCGTGAATTACGAATTCATTATCGAATGTTACAGAAGCAACAGCTTTCATTCTGTTTTCTGAATTTACCTTTCTTAAACGTACATCTGTTATTTGCATTTCAAGCACCTCTTTCTTTATGTTATATGTACATAATTATTTTATGCACTAATATATTATTCTTCAAAAAAAATTTTTTTCCTTCTTTTTTTTACATTTTTTTCAAAATCTTAATAGTTTTTATTCTAAAGAAATTTTATTTTTCTTTTAGACTTGAAAACTTTTTTGTTGAATTTTAATACTATTAGATTTAATCATCTTAGCTCTTATAACTAACTATTCATATTATAAAAAACTTCGTCAAGAATATTTTTATAATTGAGCTTTTTATTGGTATTTTGTGTAATTACATATAATGATGCATTTTCTATTTCAAACAATTCAAATGTTTGCTCTGGATCAATTTCCTCAAATGGATACTCTTCAATTTTTCCTGTTACTTCATCTACTAAATAAGCAACGGAGTTTACGCTAATTGAATAATTCTTTTTATTATCAATGGCTTTTTTTATATTTTCGTCTATCTTATTTGGATTACCATTTGGTTCTTGAACAAGATATCCTTCTTCATCAACACTATATGCATAATTTGAATATTTTTTTAAATTATCTAAAAATACTTTTCTTGAATTCTTTTCAATCCAAATACCACTTTTATTAGGAGCTTGCTTTAATAAAATATCAATTTCCGAGAATTCAGGTTTTCCATTTTTTATAACTCCAGCCATTGCAACTTTATACTGTATGGTCGGTTTTATAGAAAGTACTTCTCTACCATCGTATTCTTTTTTTACTTCATATATTGTTGTGTCTTTACTATTATATCCTAAATCTTCTTTTTTATCTTCTATCTTTTGTTCTGATAAAATATCATTTTCTTGTACTTCTGTGGTATTATTTATATTTTGATTCTCGTTATCTGCTTTTTTATTTTTTTTACTAAATATAGCCACTATAGCTATAACTAAAAATACTATTATTATACATGTTATAGCCATAATATATCTCTTTTTCATTATTAACATCATTCCTCTCGTTTTTAAACTACTTGAAAAAGAATTAAATTTTATTAAATACCTCTTAACATATTAATTGTCGCATTTATATATTTATCAGCTAATCCCCAATTTAACACATCTGCCGAACTATATGCCTCAGGTAATTCTATTAATGCACTTCTTGCGGTTCTTCCATTGGCTCCTAAATTTGATCTTGCCCAGTTAATTAAATATCCTCTTCCATATGAAGAAATGTGTTTGTTCATTCCGAGTTGAGAATGATAATATGAACTTATTCCTTCATCTCCCATAGTCTCATTTAACCATCCATGTAGATCTACTAATACTGTTTGACCGTTTATTGATTTATGTGATAATAGAAAATCACGTAAATATCTTGCTTCATATGCTTGAAAAGGCTCAGTTCCTGTATAATTTCTGTCTGTTGTATATTTTACCCAATCTGTGCTCCAAGTTCTATTCATATCTATTCCTTTGTGTCCAGGTGCATCTGAATATAATGTTGTTCTTCCTGGTCCATCATGTGTCCAACCATGATATTCTCCATCTGGGTTTAAAGAAGGTAAAATATAAATAGTCCACTTTTTCATTAACTCTATATCCTGCATAGAAATTAATTTATTTTTAAATTTTTCAGCAATTTTTGTTAATTCTTGTCCATCATAATTAAAATCATCTTCCCATCCGTGTATTGCAAAAGTAGCAAAAAATACATTTGATCCTGAACCTATTTTATAATATTTTAAATTAGATCCTTTTGAGTTTTCCTGTATTTTAAGTCCACTTTTTCCATATATTCCTTCAGAGTATTGAATGTTATCAGCGTTTAAGAATTTAAACTTTTGGGCATTTGTTTTATTTCCTCCATACATTTGTATATTAGTATAATCTTTTGCTAATGCTCCTTTTACATCTAAATACAAGCCATTACATTTTGAAATAATATTAAAATATCCATTTCCAATATCCTTTATAATCCATTTTTGTGCATCTGTTTCTTTGTATTCCATTTGCCATACATTAGCTTCTGCTTGTTTTGAGGAATCTTTCACTTCTAACGATTTATTAGAATTTTTGCCAATTATACTATAATATCCATTATTTATGTATTTAATATTAAATTTTTGTGAATCTGTCCCGTTAAATGAGTATAACTGAATATTAGCTCCATCTTTTTTCGAGTTATCACTAACATCTAATACAAAGTTTTCATCAATTGCTGATTTTATTATATAGGTTCCGTTTTCTATTGTTCTACTTCCCATTGTTTCATTTTTTTCAAATATAAATTTTTGTGATAATGTTTCATTTCCTGAATATACTTGTATGTTTTGCTCATTTTGTGCTCTTCCTCTTAAAACATCAACATATAAATCATTTAATTTAGATATGATTGAGTACGTATTATCACTATTTTTCTTTATTATCCATTTTTGTGAATCTGTTCCATTATGCTCATATTGCCATATATTTGTTCCATTCTTTTTTCCACCATTCATAACATCTAGTACTTTTCCTGATCTTACAGATTCTATTTCATAATAACCTTCATTTGTATACTTTACCCTAAATTTTTGTGCCTCAGTATCATTTGAACTATATAATTGAATATTGGCCCCATTATCTTTTGATCCACAACTAACATCTAAGACATATTTATTATTTATTGATGATTTTATTGTATATATTCCATCTTCTATTGTTTTTTTATTTATATTAGTAGTTGTTTCTATATTAGAATTCAACTTCTCAAAGAAAAATTTCTGTGAAAGAGTTCCATTTCCTGAATATACTTGTATGTTTTGCCCATCTTGTGCTCTTCCTCTTAAAACATCAACATATAAATCATTCAATTTAGATATGATTGAGTACGTATTGTCACTATTTTTCTTTATTATCCATTTTTGTGAATCTGTTCCATTATGCTCGTATTGCCATATATTTGTTCCATTCTTTTTTCCACCATTTTTAACATCTAGTACTTTTCCAGATCTTACAGATTCTATCTCATAATAACCTTCATTTGTATACTTTACCCTAAGTTTTTGTGCCTCAGTATCATTTGAACTATATAATTGAATATTGGCTCCATTATCTTTTGACCCACAACTAACATCTAAGACATATTTATTATTTATTGAAGATTTTATTATATATATACCATCTTCTATTGATTTATTATCATTAGATAAATTTTTCACAATATTCTCACCATTATTATGATAGTATTTGTTATTATCCGATTTATTAGAATTAATTTCTTCCTTATTAATATTTTCGCTATTTATGACTGTTTCAGCATTTTTATCAGATTTAGTATTGATTTTTGTATCAATACTAATTTCATTTTGTATATTTGCTTCTGACTTTATATTACTTCCATTATTTATATTGTTTTCTATTAAGTTTTCCTCTCCTAGTTCTTTTTTTTTATAATTATCTATTATATCTGATTGTTTTATTGTTTCTTCTTTTATATATGTTGCATATAGCATTACGGTTTTAGATAAAACTATCATTGTTAGAATAAAAACAGTTAAAAAATATATTATTTTTTTATGCATTTAACTTACTTCCTTTTTATTATTATATATTTTTTTTAGTGCTTTGATTTTTTGCTTTTCTTAAAAATTATGACTATAAAAGACAATATTAGTATTACAATAATTAATCCAATAAGATACTTTTTTGTTTTTTTATTTTCTTTTTTGTACTGAACTACATTTTCTTCTTTTATGTCGTTAGTGGTTATTATAATATTTTCATCTTCTATAACATTATTTTTTATTTCTTCTTCAGTTGCCTCTTTTTCGTTTTGTGTATTTTGTTTAACTATATTTATAAAATATGTTCTAGTTGTTCCTGATTCTGAAACAACTTCAATTTTGCATTTTGAAAGATTAGTTATGTCTATTTTTCCTGTACCTTTAATTTTTGCTCTTGTGTCTTCTGGTTTTGCTGTTATATCTATTTCATTTATATTATTATCAATTTTGACTGAATACTCTATAACTTGCCTTTCAAAATTTGGAGATATTGTTCCTCCCTTTACGGTTAATTCTTTTAAATAATTATTATCTGATTTACTACTATCAAAATTTTCTTGATGTTCTTGTATCATTTTTTTTGTATCTTTTTCTGCATCTTCATCTGTATAATCTGCCATACTTGCATATACGCTACTATTTGTAAAACATAGTACAAAGAATATAAAAATTATTGTTATAAAAAGCTTTTTATTTTTCATTATTAATTTTTCCTTCCTAAAAGACATCCTCTAATTTAAATATTTAAGAGGCATATAACCTTGCCTGCCATCATCCATAATAATCCTACACCAATCATACCCATTAATACCATTATAAGTTCCTTTTTCTATTACAGAAACTGTAGTCCAATCAGTTAAAGTGGTTATTCTATCTAAGTTTGTACTTGGTCCCACTCTAACTTTACATCCAGAACCATCATTTGTTTTTACTCTTGCAGTATAATTACAGTTTTTAACTGTATCTACAACTTCTAAATAATTTCCTGACATAAATCCAATTTTTCCATCTGATGTAATAACCTTATTCCAGTTATCATTAATACCTCTTTGCACAGATAAAAGAATTGTTCCATTTGGTATAATTTCTATAATATCTGAACTGGTACTTGCATTGCTTCTAAGCTTTAATCCGCCATTTGCATTAACCTTTACATTTATTGATGATGCCTCTGAATTATTTGATGGCATTGGAGAAATACTAGTACTCATATTTTCATATATTGGTATAATGAATGTAAAATTTCCATCCATGCAATTAGTTTGACTATACATACTTTTTAGAGTTTTAGCTTCACTATATGCTCCCATTATGTGTTGCATATATTGATGTGTATATAAAGATGTTCCATTTCTAGTATCTATATCAAATTTATTTTGATATAATGTATTTTGATAATTTTCAAGCCAATTCTTTTTTAAGAAATCTATTCCTCCTTCTAATGCTTTTTCCATAGTGTCCCAACCATATGATTTTGCTTTGTTTAGAGCATTATTATAAATTTGTGTATATCCATTTCCTGAGGCTCCTATATTAAACGGATTATAATATGTTTTTCCATCTCCTCCATCCATACCTGTTCCAATTTTACTTCCTTTTGTTCCTTGCTCTTGTATAAGTCTTGCAACTATATAATATGGATTAACATTTTTATTTTTGCAAGCTCTATTAATGTCTTCTGCATAATTATTTAAAAATGTTCCATTTACTTTGTTTCTTATTCCTTGAATTGTATGTATACTGTTTTCATAGACATTTAGTTTTTCAAATTGGAATATATTATTTTCATCTAAAAAGTTTCTTGGATCCATATAATACGCAACAGCCTTTTCAGATGTACAGTACAATCCACTATCATAAAGTTTTGTTCCACATACAGGACATATCCATTCTCCTGAATAAGAAGCTGGAATTAAGTTTCTAGAATGAACTTTACATTCTCCTGCAGTTACATCATCAAATTTCAAGCCTGTATATAGTAATTCAAAATTCCAATTTGGATGTGCTATTTTTAAATTTTCTAACTTTTCTTTATATCCTGGGTAACGTGAAGTGTCAATGTTAATATTTGTTGATAATGAAGTTTTTTCAAATATAAATTTTTGATTATTTAAGTTGTTGGCTGAATTTACTTGTATATTTTGTCCATTTTGTGCTTTTCCATTTAATACATCTATATATAAACCATTTAATTTTGAAATAATGGAATATGTATTATCTGAATTCTTTTTTATTATCCATTTTTGAGCATCTGTTCCATTTGATTCATATTGCCATATATTTGTTCCTGCTTTTTTTCCTCCATTTGAAACATCTAATATTTTTCCAGAATTTACTGCTTTTATCTCATAATATTTATCATTTAAATATGTAACATAGAATTTTTGTGCATTAGTTTCATTTGATTCATATAATTGAATATTTGCTTCGTTTTCTTTTGAGCCATTACACACATCCATTACATATTTTTCATTTATTTTTGATTTTATAGTGTACAATCCATTGTCAATTGTTTTTTCTGATATAATATCTGGCTTAGTATCTATGGTTTCTTTCTGTTCTTCAAAAATAAACTTTTGAGCATCTGTTCCATTTCCGTTATATACTTGGATATTTTGTCCATTTTGTGCTTTTCCATTTAATACATCTATATATAAACTATTTAATTTTGAAATAATAGAATATGTATTATCTGAATTCTTTTTTATTATCCATTTTTGAGCATCTGTTCCATTTGATTCATATTGCCATATATTTGTTCCTGCTTTTTTTCCTCCATTTGAAACATCTAACACTTTTTCAGAATTTACAGATTTTATTTCATAATACCCATCTGTTTTGTATTTTACTATAAAGCTTTGTGCTGCTGTTCCATTTGATTCATATAATTGAATATTGACTTCGTTTTCTTTTGCCCCATTACACACATCCATTACATATTTTTCATTTATTTTTGATTTTATTGTATAAATTCCGTTTCCAATTGTTTTTTCTGATATAATTTCTGGCTTAGTATCTATGGTTTCTTTCTGTTCTTCAAAAATAAACTTTTGAGCATCTGTTCCATTTCCGTTATATACTTGGATATTTTGTCCATTTTGTGCTTTTCCATTTAATACATCTATATATAAACTATTTAATTTTGAAATAATAGAATATGTATTATCTGAATTCTTTTTTATTATCCATTTTTGAGCATCTGTTCCATTTGATTCATATTGCCATATATTTGTTCCTGCTTTTTTTCCTCCATTTGAAACATCTAACACTTTTTCAGAATTTACAGATTTTATTTCATAATACCCATCTGTTTTGTATTTTACTATAAAGCTTTGTGCTGCTGTTCCATTTGATTCATATAATTGAATATTGGCTTCGTTTTCTTTTGACCCATTACACACATCTATTACATATTTTTCATTTATTTTTGATTTTATTGTATAAATTCCATTTTCTAATTCACTAGTAGCATAAACTCTTGTACTTTTAAATATTCCAATAACTAACAGTATAAAAAATATTAAAACTATATAATTTTTATATTTTTTCATTTTATACCTCCTCATTAAACATCCTTATTATAACATATTTTTTCAAAAAAAAACACTATTTTTATATTACAATTATATTACAAAAATAGTTTGTGATAATAATCACAAACTATTCTTCATTAATTCTTTATATTTATCAGCATATTCATTTAGTTTTATTTCAAAATCTTGTCTGCTTTTCTTTACCATTGTTTGCAAAATCATTCCACCAAAGAATGATTGAGTTGCACTTATAAAAAAGAATATACTTGCAACAAAAGATGGCATTTTAGGTACAAGTCCAGTTTTTGCATAGTCAATTAATACAGGTGTTAAAAATAACATTCCTATAATTGCCAATACTATTGCTACTTTGCAAAAAAACGAAAATGGTCTATAATTCTTATATAAACTAATTATTGTTTTGATTACTTTAAATCCATCTGAATATGTACTTAATTTAGATTCACTTCCTTGAGGTCTATCTCTGTATTCTATTGCAATATTCTCTATATCCATATTTTTATCTAATGTATGGATTGTCATTTCTGTTTCAATTTCAAATCCCTTTGATAAAATTGGAAAAGTCTTAACAAATTTATAACTAAAAGCCCTATATCCAGTCATTACATCTTGTATATCACTCTTATATATCATATTTATTAGTTTTCTTACCAGTACATTTCCAAAATTATGAAAAGGTCTTTTGTTTTCGGTAAAATATGTTGCAGATAATCTATCTCCTATTACCATATCTGCATTTTTATGAATTACAGCCTCACAGAGTTTCTTTGCCTCTTCAGCTGGGTATGTGTCATCACCATCTGTCATAATATAACACTCTGCATCTATATCTCTGAACATACTTCTAATTACATTTCCTTTACCTTGTTTTCTCTCGTATCTTACAATTGCTCCAGCATCTTTTGCTATTTTATCTGTTCCATCTGTGGAATTATTATCGTAAACATAAATTGTTGCTTCTGGTAGCTCTCTTTTAAAATCTTCTACAACCTTTTTTATTGTTTTACTTTCATTATAACATGGTATTAATACTGCTATTTTATCCATTCTTATTTCCTTTCTATGTCAACTGTTTTTTTTATTTTTGTAATTTATAAAAATTATATATGCTATAAATCCTAATGCACTAATAATTGAGACAACATATGCAATCTTTTCAATTTTCGTTCCCTTATATATTATGTTTATATTTGTATTTTCATTTTCATTTTTAGGAATATCTATCTTTATAAATCCATTTTCAGATTCTGTATATTCTATATTTTTTTCGTTCATTTTTATTTCATATCCTAAATAATATATATATGGAAGTTCTAGCGATACTCTATCATTATTAGTAATTTTAAAGCTCATTGTATTACCTTCCTTGTGTTCATTTAAGATATCTGCTTTTCCTTCTAAAATAACAACATTTGAACTTCTTTCTGATATATAGTTTAAATTATCATATGCTTTTTTAGGTAAGTACTCATATGCTGCACATTGTTCTCCATAAAGTTTGTCATTTTTGTATAAATAATCAACATCAAATTCTGTATTGAAAACAATTGTATTTGCAATAAATTCTCCTGCACATATCATAATAGCCAATAAAACTATATAGATATTTTTTACACTTATATCTGATACAGTTATATATATATTTACACCCGCAATTATTGAAAATGTAAATGTTGATATAAATAACAATCTCCATGGAAATTGTATTACAGAAGGAACTAATGGAACAACATTCCAAGGAAATGCTGTAGTGGTCATCCATGCAAAAAATAATCCTGTGCATAGTGTAACAAGATATAAGCTTTTATACCTTTTTTCTATTTTAGTTAAAGTTACTGGTGTTAACAGTAATGCAACTATAATTGGTAATCCTAAACTGAATGACATACTATCATTTATTTTATTTTCACTTAGTTTATATGCCCATTCAAGTTGATTCTTGCCAAATATTAATTGATATGGATATATTCTTTGTTCTAAAAAACCTACTTTATCAGCTCCTCGTGAAAAAGCTGCATATTCAGTTGCACTTTTATGTTCAACTAATGGTATATAGAAAAATATAGATATTAGGATAATGAATATTCCATTTATTATTAAATGTTTCCATATACTTTTTCTAGTAGATTTACAAAATAATTTTTTTATATTTAATATTATAAATATAATAGATACAGCTACAGCCATTAATGTACTTATATTATGTGATAACACAATTCCCAGTGCACCGAATTGCTAAATAATAATTTTCTTTACCTTCATTGTAAAATATATCATATAAACCATAAAACAGTACAGGGAAAAACATATATGACATTACTTCCCCCATTGCCATTCTACAATATATATTTGATAAAAAATAAGTTGATGATATATATATAATAGCTGTTATTAGTGATAAATCACTATTTTTTGTGATTTTTTTCATTAATTTAAACATTGTAATTCCAGATGCTGTGATTGTGAAACAGATACATAGTTTCATTGCATTTATGTATGAAAAGAAAATTGAAAAAATTCCATTTAAATATGTTCCAAGTGGTGGATAAAAAATACTCCATCCATATCCAAAACCTTTGCAAAAGTTTGATACTATTAGTGGTGGTATTTGCCCAGCTAATATTGCACTATTTGTTGCATAATTTCTTGAAAAATGGTATATTCCATCATGAGAGTTAAAAAAACCTTTTACAGTAAGTGGACTACTTAACAATAGTGCAATAAGTACAATAATTACATAGTATATAATTTCCTTTTCTAGTATTTTCTTTATTTGTTTAATCATTATAAACTCTCCTTGTATAATCTTCTATGTATTTTTTATTAATATTCTTTATTAATTCCTTTATTCATTCATCTCTTTTTTACCATTATATTCATTTACCAAATATAGTGGTCTATGTTTAGTTTCATTGAATATTCTTCCTAAATATTCTCCTAAAATTCCAAATAATAATATCTGTATTCCAGAAAAAAATAGTATTAGTAGAATAATTGCTTGAAAAGCTTGAATTGCCTCATGTATTACGAAACATTTTGCAATTACATATATAAAGTAAATAAAAAGTAGTATAAATGTTGGTATTGCAATAAATGTTGATAATCTAAGAGGTGAAGTTGTAAAAGATGTTATTCCATCAATAGCTAAATCTATTAGTTTTATATAATTCCATTTTGTTTTACCTGCAACTCTTGGTTCTCTATCATATAATACTTCTTTTTTCTTATAGCCAATCCAACTAAACATACTTTTTGTATTTCTTTGAGATTCTCTAATCTTTTTTAAAGCATTTATACACCTTCTATCAAGTAATCTAAAGTCTCCAGTATCTTTTTGTATTTCAACTTGAGTAACATGTTGCAATGTTTTATAATACATTTTTGATGTAAATTTTTTTAGCCAAGTTTCACCTTTACGAGATTTTCTTTTTGCATATACATCATCATATCCCTCATTCCAGTATTTAACCAATTCTGGAATGAGTTCTGGAGGATCCTGTAAATCTGCATCTATAAAAATAACACAATCTCCTGTCACATAATCTAGCCCAGCAATCATAGCTATTTCTTTTCCAAAATTTCTAGAAAAATCGACATAACAAATTCTGTTATCTTTTTCTCTTAATTGTTTTATTATCTCTAGAGTATTATCTTTGCTTCCATCATTTACAAAAAGAATTTCAAAATTATATTCTTTCATACTTTCCATTAGGTCATACAATCTTTTATATAATATTGGCAATGATTCTTCCTCATTATATGCTGGTACTATTATACTAATTTTTTTCATTTATTTATCCCTCCAAAAATGTTGTATATACTTTTTTCTATTTATTTTGAATTATCTTTGTTGCAATTTATTGATATTAAATTCCAGCTTATATATAACCCTAAAGTAGTAAACATTGGATATGCATATCTAAATTCGCAAAATACTGGAGATGCAATGCAGGTTAACCATAGTATAAAAATTGGTAAATATATAAGAATATATTTATATTCTTTTTGATAAATTTTATACCCCAAACATATCACTATAATCCAAAAAGCAAAACCCACACTAAACATCATAGATATTAAAGGTATTTCTCTTTTATCTATATATGAATCTATTTCTTCAACTATTTTTCCATTTATCTTAGATTGCCTCTCAATTTCCATATTACTATGATCCATTGTAGCTCTACTAACTACCCAATTTTTTGCTTCTGGATAATAATAACCATATGAATTAGAAACAAATGATTCAATATAATCTTTAGGATATTTTAACAACAGTTTTACCCACAACTTGATAAATCCAATTTTATTATTTTCAAAATATTCCCTATCTATACTATCTTTTACTGGATCAGATAGTGTTGGATTATAGTAATTACCTATATTTTCATACTTAAACATAGAATTTATTTGTTCTGTAATTTCAGTACTTAGTTCATCTCTATGTCCTTTTTCTACTCTTGCAATTTGTTGCAAAGGAACTGATAAAATTTCTCCTACTGATCCTTTTTTTATTTTTAAACCATTAAACATTATTAAATTAAATATTTGATTAATTACAATAATTGAAATGAACATTATAGAAAACTTTTTTCTATATTTTTTTAATACAGTATAGAAAAATGGTATAGTAAGAAACACTACATAAAAACCATTGTGTCTAAATGTAATCATAAAAAAAGAAAAACTTATAAATAATATCATATTTTTTTTATGTTCAAAAAATTTATCTGTATTAAATATTAATTCACTGCACAAAATTAAAAATATTGGAAATATTCCTGAAAATAAAACATCTTTCCACATTGTAATTGAGTACATAGCATTCACAGGATAAAACATATAAAAAGCCAATAATATTAGCAAAATAATAGTTGATGTATTCTTTTTACGTAAGTACAACAAAACCGTAGCATCTATACATGTCATTAATATCATAGATACAATACTATAACAAGCAATTGCAGAATTTATATTTCTAAATATCATTAAACCTGTATTAATACATACACTTATAATCGCTGTATGAGCTATAGGATGATGGTCACTTAATTCACCAATTCCAATTGTTTGTTCAATTTGAGTGTATGAATCTGGCGTTATAATTCCAGGGTAGTATTTCAAGAAATACGGAATCCATGCTAGCATAATTAATATAAAACAAATTATAAAAAAACAGTAGTCATTTTTAACAATTCTAAAATTATGCATATTAGTTTTATTTATTTTTTCTAATATAATGAATATCCATTTTATTGAAGTCCAACCAAGCATAAAATAACCTATAAAATTGATAATTAGCCATTTATTAATTATATTATTTAATGTGTAATCTTTATCTATACTTTTACAAACTATTTCAATAATACTTAATATTGTAGAAATTATTATAGCAATAATATTTGCTCTTTTGTTTTTTATGGTTAGTGTTTTTTTTATAAAATTAAAGGAACATATAAAGGTAAAAACAAAAATAATATTATTTCCTCCAATTAACAAATTATGCCATATAAAAAATACCATAATAATTGCTAATATTAGTGAAATTATTATTTCATTATATTTTTTCATCATTAAACATTCCTTTCTATGTCCTATTATTTTAATTAGTAAATTCCAAAGAATTTTTCAAATTTTTCTTTTGATTTCTCTGAATATTTATTTTTCCATTCTCTATATTTTTCTAATATTTTTTCTTTATTTTCACAAACAAATAATATTTTTTCTTTTATTTCTAAAACATCATTTTCATTTTCCACCATGATATCTTTGGCAAATTCAGTATTAGTAAAATATTTACAACTTTTTCCTATTATGCAAGGTACTCCTAACTCAAAACTTTCTAGCGGAACCAAAGATGCATCATCCATAAATGCAATATTTAAATTAACATCATTACCTGCCATTCTATTATATAACTCTTCTTCTGTTGGATTATCAGAATTTCCTATAAAATTTATGTTATATTTTCTAGCAAATGTTGTAACTGGATAGCTACATATACTACAGTCAAATTTTGCATCTTCAATAAGTGATACTGCTCCCATTTGATTAAATATGTTTTGATATATATCATTATTTTTTGGATATATACCTATTTTTAAATATTCTTTGTTATTTTTTTCTATATTATTACTTATTCCCATATCTATAAATTCATTTAAAAGACTTATATTATATCCTTTTTCTTTATAGAATTCATATGATTCTCTGTTAAATAAACCTATTTCTTCTATTTTTCCTTTGTCATACAATGTTATAATTTCATTCATTTTTTTAAATTCTGAGTCCTCTGCTAAAATAGCATTTCCAGAATGTATCATTGCTTTTATTTTAATTTTTCTATTTATTTTTTTTATTTCTTGTACTATTTGATCCCATCCATAATAAAAAGAATTTAGCACTACCATTTGTATTCCTGCTTCTGTTATAACTCTAGCTATCATTTTAGCTTCTTTAGCTGTATACTGTTCTCTTAAATAAACTATCTTATCCTTTTTTAAGTTTTCAATAGATTTATTTTCTTGATAAGATTCCGGATGACATATAACAATATATTTATTATTTTTATTAACTAATTCTTTTTTTATTTTATCTACTCTTTTTTTTCTATTTATATGTATTGAATAAAACATTTTTAAATTATGTAATATTTTCTTTATTTCTAATTTTATTCTGTTTTTTAATTCAAATGCTTTATCAATAAAACTATTTAGAACTCTCCCTACATCTGGTCCAAATTTTCTATATATATTAATTGTTCGTCTTTCTCCTAAACTTGTCCATGTTGCGTTAAATAAGTGTACCATACATGTATTTTCTGTAAATTCTCTTTCAGCATAATTATAGCTTAATGGAAAAAAATAATCTCTAGGATACACATATATATTATTATCAAAAATTCTAATCCCTTCTTCATTTACATAACTTTCATATTTTTTTAATATTTTAGTAATAATAACAGGATTAGCATAGTTATACATTATATCTGGATTAAAGTGTTCTATTTTATTATAATAGTCTAAAATTTCTTTGATATATGGGTTATTTTTTTCTTTTACACCAATAACTGCTGTCCCTACAAATCCGCTATCTTCATAACCTAAAAACATGTCTTTATCTTCAAGAAAACTTATATCTTTTAATACTTTTATATCTGTATCAAAATAAATTCCACCTTCTTTATATAAAGCGTAAATTCTAACGTAATCACTTACAAAAGCCCATTTTTTATTTTCATATGCTTCTTTTACAAAATTACATGTATTTATATCAAAATTACTTTCATTCCATTCTATTATTTCATAATCTGGTAAATATTTTTTCCAAGTTTCAATACATTTTTTTACATCTTTAGGTAATTTATTTCCACCAAACCAACAGTAATGTATTTTCTTCTCCATCTAACAAATTCCTTCCTACTTATTTTTTAAAACTCCTTATTTTATTTACTATTTTTCTAATTTTTAATAACCTACATATTTTTTTATATTCATCTTTTAATAAAAAATCTAATATTTGCATACAAATATTTTTTTGTCTTTCAGAATAATGATTTTCTATAGTATAAATCATATTAGATTCTACAATGTATGTAATTACATATTTATTATCTTTGGCAAATCCTTTTAAATTATTAATAAACTCTTTTCTGTTTTCATTATAATCCTGTGTTAACATATCTAACATTCTATCTGTAATAAATTCATTTATAACATATTTGTATTTTTCCATGTCTAAATTTTTATCCATTATTACTTCTGATATATTTTGTGCAATTTTATAAAATGCAGACATTAAAGTATTAGTTGCTACAATTGACTTGTCTCTTTGTCTATAATAATACAATGCATATGGTAAATATTGTATATTTTTTGCATTTGAAATTAAAAAAGGAGTTACAGCTGTATCTTCATATTCTTTTCCAACAGGAAATTTATAATCACTATATAAATCTTTTTTTATTATTTTGTTACAAGAAGATCCTGAAATAGCTCCATTTAAAAGTGCAACAAGGTCATTTTCTTTTGAATCTGTCTTTCCTCTAGATGTATAATTCCACTTTCTGTCTTTCTCAAAAACTACATATACATCATATATTATCATATCTATATTGTTAGTTATATATTTTCTAGCTATCGTGTAAAATTCTTCTCCAATATAATCATCAGAATCAACAACACTTATATATTTTCCTCTTGACATTTCTAATCCAACATTTTTTGTGTCTGCTAATCCTTTATTTTCTTTCTTAGTATATATAAAATTATTCTTAAATTTCTCAGGTAATTTATTAATATAATTTAAAATTACTTGTTCAGAATTATCTGTCGAACCATCATTTATAATTATTACTTCACAATCAGTATCGATAGCTTTTACAATTGAATCTAGAGATTCTTCAATATATTTTTCAGTATTATATACAGGCACAATTATTGAAAATAAAAAATCATTTTTCTCCATACTTTTAGCATTTTCCTTCCGTATTCTATAAAATCTTATATTTTACAATTCTTCCGCAAACCTTTTTTCCAGCTTTTTAAACACAAAATATCCTATTGCACATAAAACTATTCCCATAACAAAAGCTATTCCTAGTCCATTAAAACTTGGTAATGATTTGTAATAGAATATTGATCTATAGCCATCTATTAGGTATGACATTGGATTGAGTTTTAATAACCATCTAAAATTTGCAGGTACTGAATCCATTGAATAAACTATTGGGGTTGCATAAAATAATAATTGCATTAAAATTCCCAATATATGCTGTAAATCTCTAAAATATACTGTGATACTTGATGTAATAAAAGCAACTCCTAATGAAACTATAAATTGTATTGGAAGTATTAGAAAATATAATAAAGCATACTGAGATAGCCCTATTCCACTAACAAGTACAAAGCCTAAAATAATTATTGTAGAAATAAGAAAGTTAACTCCCTCGCTACATACCAGTGATATTGGCAAAATTTCTCGAGGAAAATATACTTTTTTTATAATATTTCCATTATCTACCATAACAGCAGCACCTCTTAGCACTATACTTGAAAAATACTGCCAAGGTATTAATCCACAGCATAAATATACTGCATAGTTTTCTATATTACTTCTTAAAATAACTTGAAATACAAAAGCATAAACTGTAATTTGTAAAAGTGGGTTTATAAATGACCATAAAATGCCCAAAAAAGAATGTTTATATTTTCCACCTATATCTTTTGTTATATTTGTTTTTAGTAATTCTCTATAATTATATAAATCTTTTATTATATTCATTACGCAGTCTCCTTTAAATATTCTTGTGTTACTATATTTGGATCTCCATCCATCTTTATTTCTCCATTACATAGCCAAACTGCTCTGTTGCAAAATTGTTTTACAGTATCCATACTATGTGTTACAAAAACCATAGTTTTGCCCTCATTTTTTAATTCTTTCATTTTGGCAATACACTTATCTTGGAAATGTTGATCTCCAACAGCTAAGATTTCATCAATTAATAGAATGTCAGCATCAACATTAATTGCAACAGCAAACGCAAGTCTCATATACATTCCAGAAGAATATGTTCTAACTGGGTTATCTATATAGTTTCCAAGTTCAGAAAATTCTATTATTTTTTCTATTCTTTCATCTATTTCTTTTTTTGTTAGTCCAAAAATAGAGGCATTAAAATAAATATTTTCTCTACCTGAAAAGTCAGGATGAAATCCTGCACCTAATTCTAAAAGTGAAGTTAACTTTCCATTTGTTGTAATCTTTCCTTTATTAGGATAAATAATTTTTGTCATTAATTTTAATAAAGTTGATTTTCCACTTCCATTTACCCCAATTAATGCAACTGCTTCTCCATTTTTTACTGTAAGATTTATTCCTTTTAATATTTCTCTTGTTTCTTTTCTATTTCTTTTCCAAAATAGCATTTTTTCTTTAAGAGAATTTGCTTTATCATAATATATATTAAAAGTTTTGTATACATTATCTACTATTATTCTGTCTTCATTATTATTTTGCATAGTAATTTATATCCTCCTACTGATTTTTTTCTATATAATTCCATGAATCTTTGCACATATCTTCTAGATTTTTTTCTGCAACCCATCCAAGTTCATCCTTTGCTTTTTTAGGGTCTGCATAACAAACAGCTATATCTCCTGGTCTTCTATCTGTAATTCTATAATTTACTTTTTTTCCAGTTGATTTTTCAAAAGCATTTACCATATCTAAAACACTATATCCTGTCCCTGTTCCTAGGTTATAAATGAATATACCTTGTCCTTCTTTATCTATTTTTTCTAGAGCCTTAACATGTCCTTTTGCTAAATCTACAACATGAATGTAATCTCTAACTCCTGTTCCATCAGGTGTATCATAATCATTTCCAAATACAGATAGTTGTTCAAGTTTTCCAGACGCAACTCTTACAATATATGGCATTAAATTATTTGGAATTCCTTGTGGTTCTTCTCCAATTAGTCCGCTTTCGTGGCTTCCTACTGGATTAAAATATCTTAAAATACATATATCCCAAGAATTATCTGATTTATATAAATCTTTTAATATTTGTTCAATATATAATTTTGTTGTTCCATAAGGATTTGTTGTTCCACCTACTCTACAATCTTCTGTTAGAGGTATTCTTTCAGGTTCTCCATAAACTGTTGCAGATGAACTAAATATAAATTTTTTACAATTATATTTTCTCATTGTATCTAATAAAACTAGTGCTCCTGAAACATTGTTTATATAATACTCTATTGGTTTTGCAACTGATTCTCCAACAGCTTTAAATCCTGCAAAATTAATTACAGCTTCTATTTTATTTTCTTCAAAAACTTTTTCTAATTTTTCTCTATTTTTATAGTCCATTTCATAAAATTTAAAATCTTTTCCAGTAATTTTTCTAATTGAATCTAGTGCTTTTTCATTGCTGTTTGAAAAATCATCTATTATAACTAAATCTTTTCCTTTATTTAATAATTCTACTGCAGTATGACTACCAATATATCCAGCCCCTCCTGTTAATAAAATTGACATATCTTATCACTTCCCTTTCTTACTAAATTATAATGATTTTTTATTCAATTTTGACCTCATTTTATCATATTACCATATAAATATTCAAGGGTTTTTGTAAAAAAAAATCCTTATTGTTTAAGGATTTGTTACAATTTATGGTCAAATTGCTAAAAGCCCACGCCAAGTATATATTTATTTTTAAAGTAAACTTGTGCGGGGACCATTTTCTTACAAAATGTTTTCAAATATGAGAATTTTTAGGAAGCTTGACTTCCGTTAAAAAATTCCATATTTGATTACATTTTTGTTAGAAAAAAGGGATTTACGCATAAAAATAAATATATACTTGGCATAGGCTAATTTATAATAAACCGTGAATTGTAATAAGGATTTATTTTTTTGAATTCATTATCATTTTTTCTTTAAAACTATATTTGAATTCTTCTGCTTCAGGAATATCTATTGATTCATTTTGTAAAACTTTTTGAGGATTTATAGTAGTAAGCTCAAAAAGTTTTTCTTTTCCAATAATTTCTTCTATTTTTTCTAATATTTCTGGCATTTTAGGATATATTGTGTTAGGTTTATGCACATCACTTCCTAAAAAACTTATCATATTACTTTCAAGAAATTTTTTTGCCAAAATTTCCGTTTTTTCACCATACCATCCTATTATACTAGCAAAATTAGACTGCATTAAAACACCTGTATCTAATAAATCGTATATTAAACTTGGGTCTTGTTGAACAAACCTATATCTTTCAGGATGAGCAAGTATTGGAACAATGTTGTGTTGCAACATTTCATAAATTACATCATATACATTAATTGGTTTTACATTCATAGCAAATTCAAAAAGCATGTATCTTGAATTATTCATTTTAGCTATTTGATTTTCATTTAATAAATGTATGATATTTTCAGAAAAATAAACTTCATTTCCTAAGTATAAATTAACATTTATATTTTCCTTCTTTAAAGCACCTGATAAAGCATTTATCCATTCTTGCCTTTCTTCAACAGGAGATTCATAATAGTTTTCTATATAATGTGATGTAGATATAATAGAATCAAACCCGACTGATTCTGCTTCTTTAATTAGTTTGAAAGTTTCTTCAACACTTTTTGATCCATCATCTACACCAGGAATAATATGTGAATGGAAATCTATCATATCTTTTTACCTTCTTATTATGATTTTTTTTCATTTTCTAAATATGCATTTATTTGATTTAGTATATCCGAAGTTTTATTGCTTGAGCTATTTTTCATAGGTGTATCTAAAGCACTTACTTCTTTTTCTTTTAAAGCTTTTGGAATATCTTCATTGTTGATATCTCTTTCAACTCTTCTTTCCTCTTCATTTTCACTTTTTTCTACTTTTCTAGTATGATGACCATGACTAGTTTTATTATTAATATCACCATTGCTCTTAGTTTTTGTATGTTCTTCGCTATTATCTTTTCCATAATAATAGTATCTTTCTCCATATTTTTTAGCAGAAACCGGAACTTTATTTATAACAACTCCAGCTAAATTTCCACCAACATTTTTTATGTTTTTTACAACTCTTTGTAAAGCATCTTTTTTAGTCATTTTATGTGCTGTAACAACAATCGTTGTATCAACCATTCTAGATAAAATAACTGAATCAGTTACAAGTTCACATGGTGTTCCATCTACAATTACTATATCACACATTTGTTTAAGTTCTTCTAAGATTTTTGACATTTCTTGTGATACAAGTAGTTCTGATGGGTTAGGTGGAACATTTCCCGCAGATATTACAAATAAATTCTCTACCTCTGTTTCTTGTACATAATCGAGAATTTGTTCTGGATTATTGTTTTCTATATCATATTCTGCTAATAAATTTGATAATCCTGGTCTAGGAGAAACCCCAAAGATTGCATATTGTCTACCTTTTCTCATATCAGCATCTATTAATATAACTCTTTTTCCTGCTTGGGCAAAAGTTACAGCTAAATTTGAAGTTACCCAGCTTTTTCCTTCACCTGGAAAAGTTGAGGTAACAAGTAATGTTTTCATTTTCTTACTACTACTCATAAATTGTATGTTAGTTCTTAAAGTTCTAAAAACCTCTGAAATAGGTGATTTTGGATCTTTATGTGCTATTACTTCTTTTTTCATTTTCTTTTGCCTCCTTTTACATTTGCTAGATTATCTATTAGTGGAATTGAAACTAAAACTGGTATTCCAAAACCTTTTTCAATATCATCTGTTGATTTTATTGTAGTATCTAACATATTAGATACTAATACATAAGCAACTGATATTACCACACCAATAAATGCAAAAATTATAATATCTTTAACATGATTTATATTAGATGGTGTATAATTTGGAATTGCTTGATCTAAAATATTGATATTATTTATTTTATATAACTCTTTTACCTTCTCACTAAATACTTTTGCAATTTCGTTTGCAATTTTAGCTGCTTCATCAGCATCTTCATTTGTAACAGTTATTTTTATAATATCTGCATCTTCAACAGCACTTACAGATACCATTTTTTTAAGTTCCCCATCTTTTATACTTAAATTTAAGTTTTTTATTACTGTTCCTACTACAGAATCACTTTTTACAATTTCACTATATGTAGAAACTAATTTTGAGTTTAGGTTTACATCTGTGGTTGTTATTGCATTACCATTTTCACTACCATTTGCACTTGCTAAAACTAAGGTAGTTTTTGCACTATATTTTGGCTCAACAAATCCAATTGTGTATACAACTCCTATTCCAATAAAAGCTACTACAATAATTAATACTTGAAATATTTTGCTTATAAATAAGTCTAATAGTTCTTTTAAATCTAATTCTTCCATTGTTTCTCTCCTTTTATTATTTTTTTACTTGACTATTTTATTATATTTTAAAAAAAATTACAATAGCTTTTTAATTTTTTTTCATTTGACAATCAAAAATCTATTATGTATAATCAAAGAAAAAAGGAGGTAACAATATGGGAACACCACATAATAATGCAAAAATCGGAGAAATTGCTAAAAATGTTATAATGCCTGGAGATCCAAATCGTGCTAAATTAATTGCAGAAACATATCTAGAAAATGCAAAATTAGTTAGTGATGTAAGGGGAATTTTAGCATATACCGGAAAATATAAAGGAAAAGAAATTACTGTAATGGCCTCAGGTATGGGAATGCCAAGTATGGGAATATATTGCTATGAACTTTTTAAATATTATGATGTTGAAAATATAATTAGAATTGGTTCATGTGGAGCCAACTCTCCAGATTTAAATTTATTTGATATTATTTTAACAACTGAAGTTTATACTGAAGGAAATTTTGCATATACATTTGCCAGTAAAAACGACCATTATGTAAAACCTAGTGAAGAATTAAATACTAAAATTATAAAAACTGCAAAAGAGAATAATATTGCACTTTCAATCGGTCATACAATTTGTACAGAAATTTTTGATGCCTACCAATTAGATCAAAAAAGCTATAATGAAAGAATTCCTAAGGATTTTAATCCGTTAGGAACTGAAATGGAAGCTTTTGCTCTTCTTTATACGGCTAAAGCTTTAAACAAAAATGCTACATGCCTTATGACAGTTGTTGATTCAATGTACAAAAATTCCTTTGCAACCTCTGAAGAAAGAGAAAAAGGCTTAAATAAAATGATTGAACTAGCACTAAAAAGTTGTTAATAGGGACGAAAAAAGAAAAAAGGGAAAAAAAGGGAAAAAGGGGGACGGAGAAAATTTTTCACACAAATGCGAAAAATTTTCTCCGTCCCCCTTTTTCTCCCTTTTTTCTCATTTTATTGTCTCTAAGTTTTGTCCTGGCTCTAAATTATCAAAATTGTAATAAGTTGATGGTATTTGCCCAACTATTACATGCTCTGCAAGAAGTACTTGATTTGAGA
>CAMIVO010000023.1 GCA_946401865.1 uncultured Clostridia bacterium | reverse complement strand
GGGGACGTAGTAAATTTTTCACATTTGTGAAAAATTTACTACGTCCCCTTTTTTCCGTCCCCTTTTTTCTCTTCGTTGACAATTATTTTTTTGCTAAATGTTTTAGACCATATTCTATTATTTGGTTAATTACAGCATTAAAGCTAATATCATGTTTTTCTGCTAAATCTGTAATTTTATCAAAATTTTCGCCACTTATTCTTATTGTTCTAGTAACACTTTTTCGAGCTTTTATAGCTTTTTCAATTTTTAAATCATCCATTTTAACCCCACACTCCATTCAATTTGTATTGTATACAAATTGAAACTAAAAAACAGTACACACATTTTGCAAAAATCTAACTATTGAAAAAAATGTAATAATTTGCTATAATTTATATGTAAACAAATTTTAATTATGAAAAAATGTTTGAAAATTAAAATTTAATAAGTATGTTAGACTTACGCGCAAAGTAAGAAAGGAATGAGTTTTAAATGAGTAGATTGAAAACTTTGGGAAAATATGCGATTTGGGTTATTGCGTTTTTTATATTTAGTACATTAATATCATACATAGGCTTAAATGCTAGATATAAAAATATAGAGCCAATAGGAGAAATACCAGGTGGGGTTAAAATAAATTTATCTCAAGCAACAAAAGTAAATGGTAGAATATTTGGAGAAGTAACTTCAACTGAGGGAAATGACTTAAATGGCAAATATTTAAGAGTAGATATTTTTTCTAAAAATGACAATTTTGCAGGTACAAAATATTTAAAATTAGATGATTTAACTATAAATGAACCTAGAAAATTTGCCATTTATTTTTCTGCAGAAAATATTGAACATTATACAATCGATATTTTAGATTATAGTGAGCAACTTAAAGATGAAGAAATAAGAATAAGAAATCTATACAAAGAAGTTTTCATAGATGAAGATCTAAAAACAACTGCAATTATTGCATTACTTTTGGTTGCAATGTTTGCATAAAGCAAAAGGAGTTTTATACTAATTGAAATAACCAAAAATATTAAACTAAATAAGCTTAATAAAAAGGATTAATTCAATAAGTATAAAGCTTCTTTTTTGTTACGTATAAAGATTGGTCGCGGTTAGAACGCTTCTACATTTTCTGCATTGTCACTTTTGCTGAACTGTATCTTTGATTGTGTCTTATTTTTGTCTTTTATTTTTGTCTTTTATTTTTATTATTATTGTTGTTATTATTGTTATTATTGTTGTTGTTATTGTTATTATTTTTTTCTGACATATCAAACACCTCCATTAATTTGTTATGAAGAAATAATTATTCAAAGTCTATTTAAACTCCGATTTTAAACTTCATATATAAATATTATTAACATTTTTTTCAGAAACATACATTTTATTTTCAAAAAAACATATAATAAAATCTTGTAAAAAAAATAAAAATATGTTAGCATAAATTTAAAATTAGAATAAACTATAATAACTGTTAAAGCATTATGACAAAATAAATACAATCAATCTAATAGCAAATAAAGGAAAGGAAAAAAATATGGAATATAAAAATGAAAAATTAGAAGAATTTGAAAAATATATAGTTGGTAAGAAAGTTGCAATTATAGGTTTAGGAGTTAGCAATTTACCATTAATTGATTATTTTTATTATAAAAAAGCAAAGGTTACAATTTTTGAAGGAAGAGAGAAAGAAAAAATTTCAGCTGAGATTTTAAGTAAAATTAATAATTATAAAATGGAGTTATATACTGGAAAAGAATATCTTTCTACCTTAAGTGGATTTGACCTAATACTTAGAAGTCCTAGCTGCTTGCCAACGGTCCCAGAACTTGAAAAAGAAGCTGAACGTGGAGCTGTAGTTACAACAGAAATTGAGTTACTTATGAAAATGTGTCCTTGTCAAGTAATAGGAATAACTGGCAGTGACGGAAAAACCACTACAACAACTTTAATATATGAAGTACTAAAAAATGCAGGTTACAATACGTATGTTGGTGGAAATATAGGAACACCTTTATTTACAAAATTAAATGAAATAAAGCCAGATGATAAAGTTGTATTAGAATTAAGTAGTTTTCAATTAATGGGAATGGATATAAGTCCAGATATTGCTGTAATTACAAATATAACACCAAATCATTTAAATGTACACAAAGATTATCAAGAATATATAGATGCAAAGAAAAATATTTTTAAATTTCAAAATGAAAATGGAATAGTAGTTTTAAATTATGATAATGAAATAACAAGAAAATGCGGTGAAGAAGCAAAAGGAAAAGATATATACTTTAGTAGTAATTATAAATTAGAGGAAGGGTATATTGTTGATGGTGATACCATTAAATTGTGTCAAGATGGGCTTAGAAAACATATTGTAAACACCAAAGACCTTGTAATCAAAGGTGCACATAATTATGAAAACATATGTTGTGTTCTAGCTGCAACGGCAACACTAGTTGATCAAAGTGATGCAATAGAAACAATAAAAGAATTTAAAGGTGTAGAACACAGAATAGAATTTGTAAAAGAAATAAATGGTGCAAAATGGTACAATGACTCTGCAAGTACAACTCCATCAAGATTAATAAATGCATTAAATGCATTTGATGATGAAATTGTACTAATTGCAGGAGGGGCAGACAAAAATTTAGACTATACACCAGTTGCAAAACCTATTTTAGAAAAGGTAAAAACATTAATTTTAATGGGGCAAACAGCTAACAAAATTTTTGATTCTGTAAAACAAGAAGAAGAAAAGCAAAATAAAGAAATTTCTATATATATGGCAAAAGATTTAAAAGAAGCTATAGAATTAGCAAAAAAATATGCAAAAAAAATAGTACTATTTTCACCAGCAAGCACGAGTTTTGATATGTTTAAAGATATGTATGACAGAGGAAAAAAATTTAAAGAATTAGTTAATAGTATAACACTTTAATAAATATTACAATAATATTACAATGATTTTACATTTGTATGACATTTTGACTAAATGTATTGCAAATAAAAAAAAAAGAATATAAAATAAAAATTGATATAAAACTAGAGAAAAACGAGGAGATTATAATGCAAAATTGTTTAGGAGTATATATAGAAAACAATTTAATTAAATATGCAAAAATTTCAAAAGATAAAAACAATTTTAAAGTAGAAGCGTATGGTTTAAAATTTTTTGAAAATATTAATGATGCTATAAAAAAAGTTATAGAAGAAACTTATAGTTTCAATATTCCTATTAGCATTAATTTGGAAAACGAAAAATATTTATATTTCGACATTTTTGCGTTACTTTCAAAAAGCGATGTCGAAAAAACTGTACAAACAGAATATGAAGCATATTGTGACGAAAATAAATACAACACTAAAGCCTTCGAAAATAGATTTGCATTAGTACCAAATATAGAGAATAATGAAAGAATCAGAGCAATTGATATTTTAGTAAATAAAATAGAATTAGCTAGACAAAAACAATATATAGGAAAAGCAAACCTTACAAAAATTGTACCAATAGGGACATCTATTGCATGTGTTCCAAGATTAGAAAAAAAAGAAAATGCTATAATAGTAAATATGGAAGAAAAAACAACTATAACAACAATATATGATAGACAAGTTTACAATGTAGACACAATTGATTCAGGAAGTCAAGAGGTTTTAGAAAAGATAAATTTGGTAGAAAATTCAATGTCTAAAGCATATGAAATTTGTAAGGGAACTACAATATATACCTCAAATGTTATTGATGACACAAAAGAACAACCTTATTTAGAAACAATTATTCCAACCTTATACACAATTGCAGATAGAGTAAAAAAAGCAGTAGAAGATTCACCAACAAAAATCGGAACAATATATCTAACAGGAACATTAGCAGTTGTAAACAATATTGATTTATATTTTCAAGAAATTTTACAATCTGTAGATTGCAAAGTTTTAAAACCAAGAATAATTGAAGAAGCATCTTTACAAAATAATATAAAAGATTATATAGAAGTTAATAGTGCTATATCACTTGCAATGCAAGGATTAGGAGAAGGAATACAATCTCTTAATTTTAAAGAAAATAGTATTGGACAAAACTTAAAAAAAATATTAAATTCTAATGTAAGTTTTGGAAGTAAAACACTTAAAGCGGAAAAAAGTAGTAAACCTAAAAAAGAAATTCATATTGATTTAAAAGGAGCATTAGATAAAACTGAAATTATGCTTATAAGAGCAGCAGTTGCAATTATTCTTATAAATATCATATTCACAGCATTTTCTAAGACTCTTACAAAACAAATGAACAAAAAGCAAACAGAAATTGAAGGACTTATTACAGAAGAACAATCACAAATATCAAAGATAAAAAATAATACTTCTTCATTAAATGATAAAAATAAAAAATATCAAGCGTTAACAGACGAATTAAAAGCAATAAACGAAAAAATAAGTAAAATTGCGGAAATGAAAAATTCAATACCAAACTTACTAAATCAAATAATGTATATAATACCTGAAGAGGTTAAACTTAACTCAATAGAAAATACAACTGGTAAAAATATTACAATTGTTGCAGAATCTGCAAATTATGATCAACTTGGTTATTTTATTGCAAAAATAAAACTAGAAGGATACCTTAAAGATGTTGTATCTTCAAGTGGACAAAAATCTGGCGATATAGTCAAAGTTACAATAGAAGGAGTATTACCATGAGAAAAGTTTTAATAAGTATACTTGTTGCTTTAATGTTAATTGGTTCAGGTTTCTTTATGGTAAATGGACTTGCCAAAATGAACATTAAGGGAGCTAAAGGAATTGATGAAAAAAATACAGAAGTGGAAAATAAAATAAGCGAGCTTTCTAATGTTATAAGTGTAACATATGCGGGTGCAGAAGCAGAACTTAAACAAGCTTCAAACAAATTAATAGATAGTAAAACAGAATATGAAAACCAAGCAGCATTATCTAATTCAAATAATTCAAGTTATGCTTCAAAACTAGAGACTTATGATATAGATTATTTGTGGACAAAACTTGGAAATTATGCAAAAGATGAAAATGTTGTTATAAAAATAGAAGTTACTTCTGGTAGTGCAAGTTCAAACTTATATAATTTAAATTTCACAGTTACAGGAACTTATGTTGGAACAACAGATTTTATATATGATATAGAAAATGATTCAAAACTCGGATTTAAAATAGATAGTTTTAAAATGACAGCAGGAAGTGGAACAGAAGTTGTTGGTTCATTTGTATGTCAAGATATTCCAATAAGTGTTGGAAGTATTGAAAATTCATCTGAAGAAACAACAGATAAAAATTCTACAACAAATGCTAATAACAATTCATCAAAAACAAATGCTAATAACACTTCATCAAAAACAAATACATCAGCTGCTGCAGAATATGGAATATCTGATCCAAATCATTCAAATTTAACAAGTATTGATCAAGTAATTCGTTAAAATATAAAATGGAGGCAAAAATATGACAAAAGCAATAAAAGAAATAATTATTATGCTTCTTATATGTTTAATTGCAATGCTAGGCTTGGCTATAGGATTATATCAATATATACCAAGCAAAAAAAATGTCCCTGAAATTGTTCAATATGAGGCTTCAGAACAAGTACAAGATCTACTAGAAGATAATATAGATCAAAAATCAGATAGTGACAGAGTAATTTTAACATATGAAGTTACAAAAAGCGAACTTTCAGGATACCAAACTACAAACAATTATGTACCTGGAAAATCGAATCCTTTTGGAGAAGTAAGTAAAACAATTACAGGTGAAGCAGAAGGAAATTCTTCTACAACAGATACCAACAATGAAAACACAAATACAGAAGAACAAAACGAAACCAAAGTAACACCTTCTAACCCAAGTGTATACGAGGGTTCAAGTACTAAATAAAGATATTAACGTTATATTAGCTAAAAGCTAGTATAGAACAAAATATAAAATAAAATTCAAATGAAAGGGGGGAAAACGAATGAAAAACAATAAAGGTATAACATTAATCGCTTTAGTAGTTACAATTATTGTTCTATTAATCTTAGCAGGTGTTTCTATAGCAATGCTTACTGGAGATAACGGTATATTAGGAAGAGCAAAAGAAGCTTCTACACAAACAGCGGTTACAAATGCAAGAGATGAAATTTCTATGAAAGTTGCAGAATGTGTAACTGAATATTTTGCTGTTAGCTATGCTGGTGCAAATAATACAACATATAATGCTTCTGCAGAAACAGATACATTGGATAAATATATATTAAATGAATTAAAAAAATTACAATTAAAAGATGTTAATGTTACTCTTAAAGGTGCAGAACTAAACAATGCTACTGCACCAACAGGAACAACAGGAGATGTATTAAAAATTGAGTCAAAAAACGATACTTCAGTTTATGTAACATCTACATGGTCTGAAGGCGGAAAATTATCTCAATGGGATAATAGCAAATTAACAAAATAATTAATTTATATAGAAAGCATATGCATGCTATATGCATATGCTTTTTATAAAAAATAAGAAGGAAAAAATAATTACAAATGAACTTGATTTTATATATAATAATATTTATAATGGGAACACTATTTGGAAGTTTTTATACTTTGGCAGTGTACCGTATACCAAAAAAAATAGATATAACTCACACTCATTCCTTTTGTCCTAATTGTGGTCATAAACTAGGATTTTGGGAACTTATTCCTATATGGAGTTATTTGTTTTTAGGCGGAAAATGCAAAAAATGCAATAAAAAAATTAGACCTAGATATTTTATTTTAGAAATTTTATCTGGTTTAGTGTTTGTTTTAATAGCATATACCTTAAAAATAGATGCCTATAATTTACAAACAGCAAGTTTAATAAAATTTGCGTTTTTAGTGCTTTATTTAGCCTGTATTTTTATAATTGCAGGAATAGATAAAGAAGAAAGAAGAATAGAAAAAAGTGTATTATACTATGGTATTATGGTCTCTTGCGCATACATAATATATCTATGCATAATGGGACAAACTAGTATATATAGATATGTGATGTATTTAGTCACATTAATAGTATTATTAATATTAGACACAGAATATCAAATTACAAAAGCAAAACAAAATTATTATATAGAAACTTTAATGTTAATTATTGTAATGATTGTAAATACTACAGAGTTTGTAACTATATTAAGTGTTGCAGTAGTATGTGTTTCAATAGTTTTAACAAAAATAATATATTATCTAAAAAATAGCTTAAACAAATATAAAAAAGAGCATAAAGATTTAAAACAAATACATAAATTTGCATATTTGTTAGCAATAGCAAACGTAATTCTTTTAATAGGACAGATGAAACTATATTATTAAAACTAAAGATACGAGGTTAGTAGCGGGAAGTGAGATATGAAATGAATTTAAGAAATAACAAAGGTTATACTGGAATAGATATTTCAGTTGCCATGATTATAATTTTAATATTTGTACCTACTATTTTTGGTATTGTATATAATATGCAAAAAACAAAAGCTAGAACAGAAAGAGAAACAAACGCTGTAAATATTGCCACAGATGTTTTAGAAATTGCAAAATCACTAAAGTATCAGGATATATCTTTTGAAGATACATCTGATTTTAAAAATATGCTTAACAATAAATATACAAATACTGATAATAATTCTAGTATAGACATTTCTGAAAATGGTTATACATATGAATATTTTACTACAACAGGTAAAAATAATGAACATTATAGAATTCAGGTGGGTATTTTAAAATATTTTCCAGAAAATGAAGAAAATACAGATACTGAAGGATATGTAAAACAAGTTAAAGTAATAGTTACTTATCCAGTTGGAAATACAACTAAATCTATAAATATAAGCACAATAATACAAAACAAAAATTAAGCTAAAAATAAAAGCTAAACTTCAATTTTAAACATCAATTAAAGGAAAGGAAAGAAAAATGTTAAAATCCTGCAAAGGTATAACCTTAACTTCACTTGTAATTTATGTAATAGTATTAATGGTAGTTATAGCGCTAATGAGTGGCTTTTCTGGCTATTTTAATAAAAATATTAACCAAATTACTATTAAAGAAGAAAACAATGAACAATTTACTAGGTTTTTAGCATACTTAACTAAAGATATAAATAATGAAAACATAAAATTTGCAAAAACCGGACAAGAAAATGATATAGAATATATTATTATAAAATTTGAGGAAAATGAGGAACACCAATATTTATATAAAAAAGATTCAATTTATTATATAAATGAAGCAAAGAACAAAAAAATAAGAATATGTAATAATGTTAATTCTTGTGATTTTGAATATGACAATACAAATAAAATTCTAACAGTAAATATAATTATAAATAATGAAGAATACACCAAATCTCTAAATGTAAATATTAACTAAATTAAAAAGTTAAAAGTGGGAAAGAGAGGATAAAAATATGGATATAAGAAAAAGACAACCTCTAGGAATTGAATTAGTTAGAAGAGGAATTGTCGATGGGGAAGCAATTGAACGTGCACTTCAATACCAAATGGATCATCCAAATAAAAGAGTTGGAGACATATTATATATATTAAAAGAAGCTGATCCAGAAAAACTAGCAAAAGAAATTGGAGATATAATAGGGGAAAAAGGAATATATCTTACAGATGACATAATAAAAATAGATGTTACAGAATATATTCCTTGGGATATGATGAAAGCAAACAAAGCAGTACCATTTGACATAGCTCCAGGTAAAATTAAAGTTGCATTTGCTGATGTTGCTGGAAATAAAGAAAGTATAAAAAATATAAGAATGATGCTTTTAAATAAGGGACTTGTTATGGAACCTTATATGGCTTTTGAAACAAATATTGAAGAGTATTTTGCAAAATATGAGAGCAAAATTGAAGAAAACATGGGTGACTTAGAAGACACCAATTCAGTTACAGATTTGATAGATAATATTATAAAACTTGCAATAGAAAAAAGAGCTTCTGATATTCATATTGAGCCACAAATAGATTCAGTAAGAGTTCGTTTCAGAATAGATGGTCAGCTTTTCATTATGGCAAATATTGGAAAAGAAAAACAACCACAAATGATTGGTAGATTAAAAGCAATTTCAAATATGCACCAAGAAAAACAAGAATCACAAGATGGTAGAATACTTTTATATGATGATTATAACATTCGTGTATCTTCACAAAAAAATATATATGGCGAAAAATTTGTTCTAAGAATGTTAAAAAAGACAGCCAAAATAAGAAATATATTTGAATTAGGATTTCCATTTGGAGAAAAAGAATTAAATAAGGCGATAAATAAAAAGAATACTTTAACTATAATGGCTGCACCAACAGGAGAAGGTAAGACGACTACTTTATATAGTATTTTAGATTATTTGAAAAGTGATGATATAAATATTACAACAATTGAAGATCCAGTTGAAATAAGGATTCCAGGTCTAAACCAAATAGAAATAGATAAAAATATAAGATTTGCAGACAGCTTAAGAACGATTTTAAGGCAAGACCCAGATGTTATTTTGGTAGGAGAAATAAGAGATAAAGAAACAGCGGAAATTGCAATTCAAGCTGGACAAACAGGACATTATGTGCTATCTACAATTCATACTATAGATGCTATAGAAGTTGTAACAAGACTTAGAAAAATGGGACTTACAAATTATGATATTGCAAGTACTGTTGGAACAACTATATCTCAAAGACTTTTAAGAAGACTTTGTCCACATTGTAGAAGAGAAAGAGAATTTACAGACTATGAAAAAGAGATAATTGAAAAAATAGGAGAAAAATATAATTACGAATTCAATTTAGATGGTGTAAAAACATATGATGCCGTTGGATGCGAAAAATGCAATAATTCTGGATATTATGATAGAATTGGTATTTTTGAGGTATTAAATATAGATGATGATATAAAAGAACTTATTATGGAAGGAAAATCAAGTATAGAAATACGTAAAAAAGCTATGGAAAAAGAATATAGACCTCTTGTGGTAGATGGAGTTACAAAAGTATTGAAGGGTGATACAAATTTAAATGAGTTAAATAAAAAATTGATAATATTTAATAATTTATAGGAGGATACAGATGATTAATATAAATAAAATCTTAGATGAAGCTATAGAAAAAGATGCTTCAGATATACATTTTATTGTAGAAAATAAACCAATGTTAAGAATCGCAAGAGAGTTGATTCCTGCGGAATCTGGTGAAGTTTTAACAGAAGAAAATATGAATGAAATATATGATTATTTAGTAATGGGGAATATTGAGGCAGATAAAGTGTTTCAAGAAACAAGAAAATTAGATACTTTATATGAATATGCTAATTTACGTTTCAGAGTTAATATTTCTTCAACAGATGGTATTCCTATTGCAACATTAAGAATTATAAAAAACACACTTCCAACATATGAATCACTTGGTGTTCCAGATATAGTTAGAAGAATGACATATCAACCACAAGGGTTAATTCTAGTTACAGGTAAAACAAACTCAGGAAAAACAACTACCTTAAATGCTTTAATAAATGATATAAACGAAAATCAAAACAGAAAAATACTTACACTTGAAAACCCTGTTGAATATAAACATCATTCTAAAAAATCATTAATTGTACAAAAAGAAGTTGGACTTGGCCGAGATACTTTAAGCTTTCATGATGGAGTAAAAAATTCTCTTAGAGAGGACTGCGATATATTAGTTATAGGGGAAATTCGCGACAAAGTTACTATGGAAGCAGGAATAGAAATGGCAGAGTCAGGACATTTAGTAATAGGCACCTTACACACTAAATCATGTGCAGAAACAATAGATAGAATGATTAACTTTTATGAAGTAAGAGATCAAGCACAGATAAAATATATGTTATCAGCTATTTTAAAATTGGTAGTATCTCAAAGATTGCTTCCAGGAGTTGATGGAAAACTTGTTTTAATTCCAGAGGTAATGGTTGTAGATAATATAGTTTCAGGAATTATTAGAAAAGAAAAAATAAGTGTTTCTGAAATAGAAGATGCAATACAAAGTGCTTCAGAAAAAGGAAGTATTGGTTTAATAAATTCTTTAGCACAATGTTTTGTAGATGGAAAAATTACTTTAGAACAAGCTAAATCACAAATAGAAGAAAAAAACATTGATGTTTTAAATAGAACAATTATGCAGTTAAAAATTAAACAAAATGGAACAAGTGGGTTATAGAATTATAAATAATAATTCAATTCAGCATTAAGAAAGGAATTTGAAAATTATGGCAACTTTTAATTATAGAGCTTTAACAGAAGATGGGAGAATTGTCAGAAATAGAGTTGAAGAAGGAAACAGATTATCTTTAATAAAAAAATTGAAATCAAATGGGCTATATCCAATATCAATTACACAAAGTGTAGCTAAAAAGAATAAATCTGTTAAGAAAAAAAGAAATATTTCAAATCTAGATCGTACAATTGAAAATGTTAACACAACTGTTACAATGAATGATAATAGACGAAAACTAACCTTAAAAGACAAAGTAAATAATTATATTGGAACCACTGAAAAAATAACAGAGAGAGATGTTGCAATTTTTACTCAAAATTTCTACTTACTAAAAAAAGCAAATTTTAATAATATACATGCTTTAACTACTGTTATTGATAGTACAGAAAACCTAACCTTTGCCGAAGTTTTAGAAGATATTTTAGCAGGTGTTGAGGCTGGAGATTATATGTACAAAACTATGGAATATTATTCTAATATATTTCCATATATATATATAAATATGATTAGGGTTGGAGAGCTTTCAGGATCTCTTGAAAATGCATTGCTTCAAGCTGTAGAATATCTAGATAGTTCTGCTGCAATTACTAGAAAATTAAAAGGAATTTTAATTCCTAATATTGCACAATTTATTTTGTTGGTTGTAATGCTTTTTGTTGGAACTTTATTTGCTCTACCACAAGTTGAAAAAGTATTTGAAGAAGTTGGTACTAAATCTACACTTCCTGCAATTACAATATGGTTTCAGGGTGTGGTCAATGCAATGCTGAAATACTGGCCTGTACCAACCGCAATTATTGTTATTGCTATAGTGGCACTTGTAGCATATATTCAAACTCCAAAAGGAAAATATAAATACCACTATTTTAAATATACAATGCCAATATTTGGAAAACTTATATTTTCACTGGATTTATCTAGAATAATGAAGGCCATGCTTTTAAATTTAAGAAATGGTATGAGAATTCAAGAATCAATAGAAGTTAGTAAAAATGTAACAAATAATTATGTAATGCTTTCTATTATTGAGAATTCTATAAAAAATATTATGATTGGTCAATCTTGGATAGAACCATTTGAAAGGTCAGGGCTTGCTTCACCAATGATTACAGAAATGCTTAAAATTGGTATGCAAACCGATTTGACAGAAATGATGGAAAAGCTTGTTGAATATATGGAAATTGACATTAATATTACTCTAGAAAAGATTATGAAAACTTTACCTCAGGTTATGTATGCTATTGTCGGAATTGTTTTGATTTTCTTTGTTGTTGTTGTTGTTGTACCTATGGTGCAAGTATATATGGGAAATTTCTTATTCGAAGCCTACCTATAGAGTTAAAAAATAATTACAATTTTGACTGTGTTAAAAACTTGCTTAAAAATGCTCATGTACAATATGTACACTCCGCTTTTCTCGCAAGTTTTTGCCTTGTCAAAATTTAATTCTTTTTCAACGGCAAAAATGAGACAATTTAATTTTGCCTAGCAATACTCGTTTTTGATTTGTTTTGATTTTTTTAATTATAAATATTTTTGCGCAAGTTTTTGCCGTGTCAAAATTTAATTCTTTTTTAACGGCAAGTGCTGAATATATTTGATTTAGATTAATTAAAAGGAAGGAAAAATAAAATGGAACAAAATAAAATAATAATAATTCTACTAATTGTAGCAGTAATTTTAGGAATAGTACTAGGTTTAAAAGTAACTGTTTTGGATAATGAAGATACCGAAAAAAATCATATTAAAATTGAAGAAAATACACAAATGAATCCAAAGCAATCAAATAAAGATGAAAATAATTCACATAAATCAAAAAATATTATATATAAATTCGGATTAATAGTATCAAATTTATTTAGAAATGGAATAGTTTTAATAATATTAGGAGTATGGTTAGCATCTATATGGAAAATTTTCACAAACGAGGGATTAGCTGGTTGGATAGCTCTAATTCCAATTTATAATATTATGAAATTATATGAAATATCTGGAATGACAGGGTGGTGGGCACTATTAACGCTTATACCATTTGTAGGTTCGATATTTGCATTTATTTTTACTATAATGTTAGCTTCACGAATGGCAAATAAATATAATAAAAATACATTTTTTGCATTAGGATTATTGGTATTCCCATATATATTTTACCCAATTTTAGCATTTTCAAAAAAATAAGTATGTTCCATTTTCAAAATATAACTGTCCAAAAATATAAAGAGTGTCCCAAAATAAAAATGGAAAGGATAATTGTATGAGTGATATTAAAATAGGAATTGATTTAGGTGGAAGTCATGTTTCTGTTGGTGTAGTAGATGAGAGTTTTCACATTATTGAACAATGTGAAAAGGATTTTACTATTGAAGAAAAAAAGGATTTGATGAACGTTGCAATTGATTTTATGGTTGAAACTTTAAAAACATTGAAAGATAAATATAGTTTTTCTAAAATTGGAATTGGTATGGCTGGAACAATTAGGGATGGTGTTGTTATCAGTTCTTCAAATATTGGAATAAAAAATTTTAATATTAAAAAATTACTTGAAGAGAAGACAGGAGTTGAAGTTAATATTTCAAATGACGCTATGTGTGCAGCAATTGGGGAATATGTATATAGTAATTTAAAAGAATATGAAAAAATATTATTTTTAACTCTTGGTACAGGTATTGGTGGAAATATTTTATTGAATGGAAAAATTGTTGATGATCCAGAATATCAGGAATTAGGACATACTATTATAAAAGAAAATGGAATTCAATGTAAATGTGGAAAAAAAGGATGTTTTGAAAGATATGGAAGTATTTTAGTATTTAAAAATAAGATTATAGAAAGATTAGGACTTTCATATGACATTTCAGGACCAGACTTAAGAAAAGAAATTAAAATTAATTTAGAAAAAGTTAAAGATATAATTGATGAATATTTAAATAACTTAGTACTTGGATTAACAATGCTAATTAATAAATTTAATCCAGATATAGTAGTAATAGGTGGAGGTTTTACTAGATATGATTATATGTTATTAGAACCTCTAAAAGAAAAGTTATATAAATCAGAAAAACTTATTTATAAAGATGTAAAAATTCAAATAGCAAAGTCAGGAAATGATGCAGGAATAATTGGAGCGAGTTTTATAAAAGACTAGATGAAAAGAAAAAAAGCTTAATATTTAAATATACAAGTGTTAAGCTTTTTTGTTGGAAAAAGAAAACGTCTAAAACTAGACGTTAATCTTGCAAATAGCTTTTAAGTTTACAACTAGAATTCACTTTTTCAATTGACTGGAATTTTAAAAAAAATACCGAAACTCAAATTAGAAAAAGTGTTGAAAAATTATTTAAAATATGTTATAAAAAAAGTAATATAAAAAATAGGAGGGATATTTATGAAAAGAAAAGAAGAAGTGGCAGTTTATTTAAAATCTGAGTTAGAAAGACTTAGGGATTCATTTGCTAAAAATGGAGGTGGTACAAAAGATCTAAAACCAGAATATTATCAAGAAAGATTAGATCATTTTGACGAAATTTTACCAATATATATGGCTGGTAAAATTAGAGCAGAATTAGATCAGATAGAAAGATTTCCAAATTTTAAAGAACTTGAACAATATTGGGAAGGAGAAAGAGGTAAGATAATAGAAGTTGAAGATATACAAAAAATGTTTACCGTATTTGGTTCTCCAAATGTGGCAATGGTCAAAAAAGAAATGTTTTTAGATGAATTTATGAAACGTCTTGGAGAAGAAATTCCAAGTGTTGAAGAAACCCAACGGAGATTCAACAAGACCAGAAGTTAAACTTGCACAAGCAAGGAGAGGAATAGATGTATTGGGAAGTTATGGTATACCAGCAGTCATACCATCTAAAATACAAAAAAAAGTTGTTGATGAAACAGTTTTTAGAAAAGCATATGATGATGCAAAAGGAAAAATACCTCAAGTGGTTCAAAGTATAAGAAAAACAAATACAAAAGAACCAAATGGAAAAGAAACAGAGAGCTTTGAAAGAAAATAAAAATGGAGATTTTATGAAATGGATAATTTAAACAAAAGATCAGTTTCAGAAGTAATTGTAATTCTAGAACACACAAACAAAGAAATAATAAAAAAGATACCTCAGAAATTTTTAAAATTTTTATATGAAGTTCAAGATAAAAACTATAAAGTAGATTTAGACTTTTCTGCTCCAGATTGGGATAGTAACCTTGATGAAGACACGAAAGCAATACTTGCACTTATATATAGAGATTGTATTGTTTCAAAAAAAGAAAGAATTAAACTTATAGAGGAAGAAAACGAAGAAAAGAAAAAAAATGATGAAATATTAAGAGCAAAGTATAATCCAGATAACATGTTTAAAAAAAGAGAAGAAAAAAATTTCGAAGAACTTAATAATACACAGCTTATTGTAATAAAAGAAAGTCCGTGGTATAAAAGATTATATAAAAAGATATTATCACTATTTGGAAAATAGTAAAGAACATGAAATGAAAAAAGATGGACGCTTGAACTACTTGAAAAAAACTAATAATAAAGCAAGAAAATCGCCAAAATTTAGATATTTTCTGAATTTTGGCGATTTTTGAAATTCTATTTATTGATTTCAATGTCTTTTTGTCCTAGCTGATATTTTAAAGAGCGATTTTCTTTTTGTATTTTAAAAGCAGAGATTTTGGGAGATTTTGGGGACACATCCCAAAATCAGGTTGACGACCAAAATGAGTTATTTTACAAAAGAAGGTGAGGTGAGAATATGGAAGAAAAGAATGTAACAAAGATAAGTTTAACAACTTTTTTCCTAATATTAGCAATAATTGTAATAATAGTTATGGGAATATTTATTTATAAGCTTTATAATGATAAAACAGTAGAAATTCAAAAATCTACTGAACTTCAAGCTCAAGTAAATAGTTTAAATGCAACTATAAGTGATTTACAAGAGAAGATTGATAAAGTATCAGAAACTATAAATTCTAAAGCTACATCTGAAAAAACAACTTTTAATAATACGATTTCTAATAATACAAATATTAAAGATGCAAGCATTTCCTTTACAGATGAACAAGTAAAAACTGCATTTGCAAATTATTTAGAATTAGAAGCAAGCGCTGGTTGTGCTTCGTTATTAGAATGTTTAACCAGAAAAGGAGATTTGAATTATGATGTAACAAAAGATCTGGTTTCTAATAAAGATAATTTACATGTTACCAATATTAAGTTTGACGATTATAAAAAAGCAATGTTAAATTATGTATCAGAAAATGAATTTGAAAAAAATTGGACATCATCATTATATGTAGTTAAAAATGATGATGGATATCTTTTAAGACCTGAAGGTGGTGGAGGTTATCGTAGTTATACAATAAGAAGTATTTCTAAATTAAATGATACAACTTATTCTGTAAAAACTTCATCTGTAGTTGAAGATAATGAATACTATGAAGAAAATATTTTTACGTTTACAATAAAATCATACAATGGAAAATGTGTTATAGATTCTGTAAAATAAAAAAGATTTTGGTGATGATTTTGGGATGTGTCCCCAAAATCATAGATCTATGATAAAAAGTAAAAAAGCTTAATACTTGAATAAACAAGTATTAAGCTTTTATAGTTATTGGAGCCTACAACGGGAATCGAACCCGTGACCTCGTCCTTACCAAGGACGCACTCTACCGACTGAGCTATGAAGGCATATATTAATAATTTGTATTATACATAATAATAGCTAAAAAATCAAGATTTTATTGACTTTTTTTTATAAAAGTTATAAAATGATAATTATGATAATTAAAAATTGTAAAGGAAGTAGGTTATAAACATGAAAATCGGAATAGTAGGTCTTCCAAATGTTGGAAAAAGTACTCTATTTAATAGCATAACAAAAGCAGGAGCAGAATGTGCAAATTATCCATTTTGTACAATAGAACCAAATGTGGGTGTTGTTGCAGTTCCAGATGAAAGACTACAGGTGCTAGCTAATATGTACAATGCCAAAAAAATTACTCCAGCAGTTGTAGAATTTGTAGATATAGCAGGATTAGTAAAAGGTGCAAGCAAGGGAGAAGGACTTGGAAATAAATTTTTATCTCATATAAGAGAAACAGATGCAATAGCAGAAGTTGTAAGATGTTTTGATGATTCTAACATAGTTCATGTAGATGGAAGTATAGATCCGATTAGAGATATAGAGACAATTAATTTAGAGCTTATTTTTGCAGATATAGAAACAGTTCAAAAAAGACTTGAAAAAGCGGTAAAAATGCTAAAAGCCGATAAAAAATATCAAATTGAAATTGATTTACTAAATAAGATAAAAACAGCATTAGAAGAAGGAATACCTGCAAGAAATTTAGAATACAATGAAGAAGAAATTCCTATTATAAAAGATTTATATTTACTTACAAGTAAGCCTTTTATTTACATTGCAAATGTTTCAGAAGCTCAGTTATCAGATTTAGAAAATGATGAAAATGTAAAAAAAGTTAAAGAATATGCAAAAAAAGAAAATTCTGAAGTGGTACCATTATGTGTAAAAATAGAGGAAGAAATTTCAAGTTTAGATGAAAAAGATAAACAAGAAATGCTAGAAGCTCTTGAAATACCAGAATCAGGGTTAGACACTTTAATAAAAAAGAGTTATAGTCTTTTAGGGTTAATGTCTTTTCTAACAGCTGGAGAACCTGAGGTTAGAGCATGGACTATAAAAAAAGGAACGACAGCACCTGTTGCTGCTGGAAAAATACATTCAGATATACAAAGAGGTTTTATTAAGGCAGAAGTAATTTCCTATAATGATTTAATAAAAGAAGGTTCAATGCTTCAAGCAAGAGAAAAAGGTTTAGTAAGACAAGAAGGAAAAGAATATATAATGCAAGAAGGAGATATTGTTTTATTTAAATTTAATGTATAAAAAATATTTAATTAAAAATAGCATGTAATAGAAATGTAATATTGTTGTAATTAAATTGTAAAAAAAAAAAGAGAAAAATATTTGACATATAAAAAAAAATGTTGTAAAATGTAAGAAGAGTTAACAAAAGAAGATTAATTCAAATTAGAAATAAGGAGAGATTAAATAAAATGAAAGAATTAAAAGTTATAAAAAAATTATTAATAATAATGGTAAGTGTAGCACTAATATTTGCTTTTTCTAGCTATACATATGCAGCTGATGAAGATCCATTTTTACCATTAACTGCTACAAATCCTGATGCAAATCAAACATCAAGTTCAGATACAAATCAACAAGCAGATTCAAATGCAGTTACTAATACAAATACAGCAACAAACAGTTCAACTTTCACAGATATTCAAGCAACAAATACAAATAATACAACAAATGCCACTAATACAGGTTCACTTACAACAAACACAAATACTGCTAATAATACTAATACCAACAATAGTGTTAATAGAAGTGTTACAAATACAAATACTCTTGCAAAAACTGGACTTACAGATTCTAATGGTATAGTTGCTTTAGTTGTTATAATATGTGCAGTATCAGCTATATATTCATATAAAAAAGTAAATGATTATAAAAAATTATAAAATACAAAAAAAATAAACTATAAAAAGCAATAAATACATTTTATTGCTTTTTTTATACTCTAGAAAATTCATCACTGTAGGATTTAGAATTAAGAAATTCTCTGGTTGTGCAAAGAAATTTTTTAGTATGATATTACAATATTTAGCCGAAAAACATAAGTTAACGTGATTGCAAAATATTAAAGAAAGAATATGTTTACAATACTTGTAAGCATATAAATGAGGAATTATAAATGAGAAAAAAATTTTTAAACTTAATTCTTTTTTTTATACTTATATTTTTAATTACTTTAATAGTAATATTTGGTATATTTATATACCAAGAATTTTTCACAGATAGTTCAGAACCTGTAATATATAAAGTTGATAAAATATTTGCAGAAGAACCAGATATGGAAAAAAATAGCAACTATGATAACACATCAGTGAGCATTGCAGAATCTATTAGAACAACACCTACACAAAGCAATATAGAATCTATAAATAATAAAAATAGTTCAGCAGGATTTTTTTATAGTCAACTAAATAAGAATCAAAAAATTATTTATGATGGATTAATGAAAAATAAACAATATTTAAAACAAGGAAACTATGTAATAAATTATAAAGATTCTTTTACAGATACTCTTTCTGAAGAAAACGGGTCAGATAAACTAGGAGATGATTACCAATCTGCTATAGAGGCATTTACATATGATAATATAGATGTATTTTATTTAGACTTAAATAAAATGTTTTTAAATATAGAAACTTCAACAAAGTTTTTTAAGACCACTTATAATGTTTACATTTCAGCAGCAAATGATTCTAATTATTTATCAAAAGAGTTTCAAACAACAGAAAAAATTGAAAAGGCAATTTCAGAATTAGAAGCAGAAAAAGAAAATATAATATCACATTTAAATGGTACAGATTATCAAAATATATTATATATACATGATTATTTAGTTAATAATGTAGAGTATGATTCAACATATCAAAGTATAGGAAGTTATAATATATATGGTGCTCTTGTAGAAAAAAAATGTGTATGCGAAGGTTATGCAAAAGCTTTTAAGTATTTATTAAATAGTGCAGGATATGATTGTGAGCTAATGCAAGGAACTGCTACAAATTCTTCAGGACAGAGTGAAAATCATATGTGGAATTGTGTAAAATTAAATGATAAATGGTATGCAATAGATGTTACTTGGGATGATCCAATAATAATAGGAGGAAATGGAAGAACAAGTAATGAATATAAATATAGATATTATTTAAAAGGAACTCAAACATTTGATAAAGATCATTTTTTAGAATATCAATTGTCTGAAAACGGAAAAACATTTAGTTATCCAAATGTAAGTAGAGAAGACTATTAAAAAAGACCTAGCTAAAAGCTAGGTTTTTTTGGTGCTCCCTCAAGGATTCGAACCTTGGACCCACCGGTTATGAGCCGGTTGCTCTGACCAACTGAGCTAAGGGAGCGTTCACAATAAAGAAGTATATAATATTTTTGGATGTTTGTCAATAGTTTTTGATAAATATTTTTAGAAAAATTTTTCTATTTCTTATTAACTAATAAAAAGTGGATTAAAGAGTTACAATATATTATTTTTCTCCATTCCCAACTGCTAACAGTTTGTAATAAAAATCTTGCGATGCAGTTGCTTCTCAGATTTTAAACAAACTGTAACTTGTCGGTCCCCACATCCATTACAAAAAATAATATATTGTAACTCTTTAATTTACGTTTTATGAAATAACTGTGAATTTTAATTAATGCTAAATTGTAACCATAATTCTGATATATTTATAGAATCTCGTTGAAAAAAAAGCAATTTTGTGGTATAAATAACTTAATAGGGAAAAGAAAGGAAAAATATAAAGATGGATAATATTAATGTATTAATAAATGAAGCAAAAATTGAAAAAAGGTTAGATGAACTTGCAAAACAAATTATGAAAGATTATGGAGAAGAAGATTTAGTTTTTATAGGAGTTTTAAAAGGTTCTGCACCTTTTATGATAGAACTAGCAAAAAGAATTAAAAATAGTGTAGAATTTGAATTTATACAAGCAAGAAGCTATGAGGGAACAGAAAGTACAGGAAAAGTAGAAATCACTCAGGATTTATCAGGTTCAATAGAAGGAAAAAACGTAATAATTATAGAAGATATAATAGATACAGGAAGAACTTTAGAATATTTAACGAGATATTTAACTTTTCATAATCCAAAATCTATAAAACTCTGTACATTACTTAGTAAGCCATCAAGAAGAGTTGTAGATTTAAAAGTTGATTATATAGGATTTACAATACCTGATGAATTTGTTATAGGTTATGGTTTAGATTATAATCAAAGATATAGAAATTTACCATATATAGGTGTTTTAAAAAATTAATTTTTTATTCTGGATAGCCAAAAATGAAAAAAAGGAGAAATATGTTTAATATTAAAGAGGAATTAAAAAAACTACCTAAAGACCCAGGTGTTTATTTAATGAAAGATAAAGACGACAAAATTATATATGTTGGTAAAGCTGTTAATTTAAAAAATAGAGTTAGCTCATATTTTAGGAAAACAAATAAAACAGATAGAATACTCAAAATGGTTTCTTTAATAGACCATTTTGAGTATATTGTTGTTAGTAATGAAGCAGAAGCTCTTATTTTAGAATGTAATTTAATAAAAGAAAATAGACCCAAGTACAATGTTTTGCTAAAAGATGACAAAACATATCCGTATATAAAAATTGATGTAAAGTCTGATTTTCCAAATGTTATAATTACAAGAAGACTTATTAATGATGGCTCAAAATATTTTGGCCCATATGCAAATCCAGGTGCAGCAAAAGAAATGGTAAATTTTATAAAACAAAAATATAAAATAAGGCAGTGCAGAAATTTTAAATCTAATACAAGAGCTTGTTTAAATTATCATATAAAAAGATGCTTAGCACCATGTGTTGGGCTTATTTCAAAAGAAGATTATAGAAAACAAATTGATGAAATAATAGATTTATTGGATGGAAAAACTGACAAAATATTAAAAGATTTGAAAATACAAATGGAAAAAGCATCAAAAGAGCTTAATTTTGAAGAAGCTGCTTATATAAGAGATAGGATGCAAGCAATAGAAAAGGCTTCTCAAAAACAAAAAGTTTCAAATATTTCAGAAAACAACATAGATGTTATAGGACTTTCAAAATCTGAATTAGAAGTGTGTATAGAAATATTTTTTGTTCGTGGAAGTAAAATGATAAGAAGAGAACACTATTTTTTTGATAATTTAGGAGATATGAAAGATAGTGAGATTGTTTCTGGATTTATAAAACAATATTATATGGATAGTTTAGAAATTCCAAATAAAATAATGATTAGAGATGAACTAGAAGATGAAGAAGCTTTAGAACAATGGCTATCATCAAAAACAACTCATAAAGTTGAAATTCATAGTACAAAAAGAGGCGGAAAACTACGTTTTGTTGAAATGGCAGAAAAAAATAGTAGAGTTACACTTGAAAATAAAGAAAAAACACAAAATTCTATCTTATTAGAATTAAAAGAAAAATTAAAAATGGATAAGCTTCCTAGAAAGATTGAAACATATGATATATCAAACATTTCTGGGGAATATATGGTTGCAGGAATGTGTGTAATGCAAGATGGAAAAATTCAAAAAAATTTATCTAGAAGGTTTAAAATAAAAGATGTAATTGGACAAGACGACCCAAAATGTATGGAAGAAGTAATTACAAGAAGATTAAAGCATTCTCTTGAAAATCCAGAGGATAAAGGATTTGGTAAATTACCAGATGCAATATTTGCAGATGGAGGAATAACACAAATAAGGGCAGTTAGAACCGCTGTAGATAAATATAATTTAGATATAAAAATTTTTGGAATGGTAAAAAATGATAAGCATCAAACTAGAGCATTAATGGATGAAGATAGAAACGAAATAAAAATATCAGAAGATTTATTTAAACTGATTACATTATTCCAAGATACAGTACATGATACAGCAATTTCATACCATAGAAAATTAAGAGATAAAGCTCTTACCCAATCTGAATTGGACAGTATAAAGGGAGTAGGAGAAGCAAAGAAAAAAGCACTTTTGAAAAAATTTGGTAGTGTAAAAAAAATTAAAAATGCTTCAATTGAGGAACTTATGGAAGTTAAAGGGATAACTAAGGAATTAGCAGAAACAATAATGACAAATATTTAAATTTAATGAACCAATTAAAGAAAACAAACGTCTATTATGGAGAAGAAAAATGAAGGAAGAAGATAAGAAAGTATTTATAGAAAACATAAATAATAATAGGTTAAAACTATATAAAACAGCAATTTCAATACTTAAAAATGAAGATGATGCAAATGATGCAATTCAAGAAACTTTATATAGTGCATATAAAAACTATTATAATTTAAGAGAAAAACAATATTTTACTACTTGGATAGTTAGAATTTTAATAAATAAATGCTATGATATTATAAATAAAAATAAAAAAATAGCATATATAGATGATTCAATTACTCAAAATACAGTTGGCAAAGAAGATAACTATGATGTAGAAAGTAGTTTAGAATGGGTTTTAGAAAAAATTGACAAAGATTTAAATGAAATAGTAGTTTTATATTATTATAATGATTTTTCTGTAACTGAAATTTCAGAAATGTTAAATATACCGAAAGGTACAGTAAAATCAAGGCTTGCTAGAGCAAGAGAGCAAATAAAAACAATTATTAAAGAGAAAGAAGGTGAGTTCAATGGATGAAGAAGATAAAAAAATAAAAGCTTTTGTATCAAGTGATAAAAAAATACCTGAAAAAGTAAATAAAACTTTTGACAGCTTTATAGAGCAAGTGGAAAAGAATCAAATACTTGAGAACGATGTAATTGATGAAAACAATGGTACACAATTTTTATTAAGATTTAGAAAAATATTGGCAGTTGCCGCAAGTTTTCTTATTATTGCAGTTGGATCAAATGTATATGCAAAATCACAAGGGTATGAAAATATTTTTTTCCTAATTAAAAATATAATTTATAATGAAGAAAAAACAGATGATGAAATATTTTCAGATAAAGATATTGTAATTTCTTATAAGTCAATTCAAATTACTGATGAAATTGAACTCCAAATAAATGAGTTGCAAATAAAGGATAATACTGCTAAATTGTATTTATTAGTAAAAGAACAAAAAGAAAATTTGGATTCTCCACTTAATTATAAAGTATATAATAATGAAAACCTAGAAATGTATTCTTCAAAAAATAATAAAAAACATGAAGAAAACATATATACAGAAGTATTAAACTTAAAAAATTATAAAGATTCGTGTACTAAACTTAAGCTTGAGATTTATAACAATAATGGTGTTTTATTAAAATCAATAATAATTGATTTACTAGAAAAGACAATTGAAGCAAGAACGGAAAACCAAGTAATAAATAAAATATCTCAGATTGAATTAAATAAGTTTATTAAAAATGAAACAGAAAAATTATATTCTAAAGATGAAATGAAAAACAAAAAAGTAATAATTATAGATATATACGATATTTTCTATAGTAATGGAAAGTATATCGTAAAATATATTTTTATGATGCCAAGTGATGAGGAATTTGAAAAAGATAAGGTTCAAGAAACTACAATTTATACAAATACAATTGAATTTACTTCAAATAATGAAGATTTTATAAAAGTAAAAATAGATACACCTGAGGTTTTTGAATAAATAACAAAAGATAAAAAATAAGAAATAGGTATTGACATTTATAAAATTTAGGTATATATTATTAGCAGTCTAGAATATAGACTGCTAATTTTGTTAAATTAAAATGAATTATTATAAAAAAATATTTGTAATGATTCTATTTTGAACAAATATAATAAAAAGAAAGGATAGTGACTTATATGATTAAACCATTAAGTGACAGAGTTTTAATCAAAATGAAGGAGGCAGAAGAAACAACACAAAGTGGAATTATTCTTACTGCAAATTCTCAAGAAAAACCTCAAATAGCAGAGGTAGTTGAAGTTGGACCTGGAAAAAAGGTTGATGGAAAACTAGAAGAAATGTCTGTAAAAAAAGGAGACAATGTAATCGTTAGCAAATATGCTGGAACAGAGGTTAAATATGAGGGCGTAGAATATAAAATAGTAAACCAAGATGATATCTTGGCAGTGGTTGTAAAATAATTGCCATTTAGCTGTGCTAAATAACAATTCTTTTCCAACCAATTAATATAGAATAAATATAGGAGGAATTTTAAAATGGCAAAGATGATAATATATGGCGAAGAAGCCAGAAAAAGTTTATTAGAAGGTGTTAACAAATTAGCAGATACTGTTAAAGTAACACTTGGACCAAAAGGAAGAAATGTAGTTTTAGACAAAAGCTATGGAGCACCATTAATTACAAATGATGGTGTAACAATTGCAAAGGAAATAGAGCTTGAAGATAAATTTGAAAATATGGGAGCCCGTCTAGTAAAAGAAGTTTCTACAAAAACAAATGATGTAGCAGGAGATGGAACAACAACTGCAACTGTTTTAGCTCAAAGTATGATAAAAGAGGGAGTTAAAAATGTTGCAGCAGGAGCAGATCCAATGGCAGTAAAAAGAGGAATAGATAAAGCAGTAGAAACAGCAGTTAAAGGATTAAAAGAAATTAGTTCAGAAGTAGATGGAAAAGATGGAATTGCAAGAGTTGCAAGTATTTCTGCAAATTCTGAAGAAATAGGAAACTTAATAGCAAATGCTATGGAAAAAGTTTCTAAAGACGGAGTTATAACAATAGAAGAATCAAAAACTTCAAATACAGAATTAAATGTTGTTGAAGGAATGCAATTTGATAAAGGTTATGTTTCTCCATATATGGTTACAGATACAGAAAAAATGGAAGCAGTTTTAGATAATCCATATATTTTAATTACAGATAAAAAAATAAGTAATATTCAAGAAATATTACCATTACTAGAAAGCTTAATGCAACAATCTGGAAAATTATTAATTATTTGTGATGACTTAGAACAAGAAGCATTATCTACACTTGTACTTAACAAATTAAGAGGAGTTTTAAATGTAGTTGCAGTTAAAGCCCCAGGATTTGGAGATAAGAGAAAAGCAATGTTACAAGATATTGCAATTTTAACAGGTGGTGAAGTTATTACATCAGAACTTGCTTTAGAACTTAAAGATACAACAATAGAACAATTAGGTAGAGCAAAACAAGTTAAAGTTCAAAAAGAAAACACAATAATTGTAGATGGACTTGGAAATAAAGATCAAATAAAAGAAAGAGTAAATCAAATAAAAGCTCAAATAGAAGAAACAAAGAGTGAATTTGATAAAGAAAATTTACAAGAAAGATTAGCTAAAATTGCTGGTGGAGTTGCTGTAATTGGCGTAGGTGCTGCAACAGAAGTAGAAATGAAAGAAAAGAAATTAAGAATAGAAGATGCATTATCTGCAACAAGAGCAGCTGTTGAAGAAGGAATAGTAGCAGGTGGAGGAACAGCTCTAATTAATGTTATACCAAAAGTAGAAAAATTAATGTCATCATTACCAGAAGGCGAAAAACTAGGAGCATCTATTGTATTAAAAGCTTTAGAAGAACCACTAAAACAAATAGCTAAAAATGCAGGTTTAGAGCCAGCTGTTATCTTAGAAAATGTTAAAAAAGCTGATGCTGGATTTGGTTTTGATGCAAAACAAGAAGCATATGTAGATATGAAAAAGGCTGGAATAGTTGATCCAACAAAAGTTACAAGAAGTGCTTTACAAAATGCTGCTTCAATTGCTTCTATGGTATTAACTACAGAAAGTTTAGTTACTGATGCACCAGAAAAGAAATGCGACTGTGGACATAATGATGCAGGTATGGGTGCAGGAATGGAAGGAATGTATTAGTATAAATAAATTAAAAACATCATCTTGCTGTGTTAAACGTTTTTGATTTGTTTAGTTGAAATATATAAGAGAGGTATTAAGATATGGATAAAGATACAAAAATTGAATTATTAAAAATTTTTGCAATGGTAGTTATTTTAGTATTATTAATAATAGGAATTGTATGGATGAACAAAGATGACAAAAATGATGTAAGTCCTGAACAAACTACTGAAACAGTTGAAAGTGAAAATACTGAAAATGAAACAAATGCAGAAAATGATGCAAACGATGCAAGCACACAAAATGATGCAAGCCAAGAAAATGAAACAAATGAAGTGAACTAATAATTGTTATTATATAAAGCAATTTAATTCTTTGTATAAAAGACCTTGAAAGTAAACTAACTTTTAAGGTTTTTTTATTTTATAATTTTAAATATTAGGAAAGTCATAATTATAAAGTTTTATGTGTTTTATTAAATTATGATATTATTTATGCTTTTCAGAAAAATTAGTGTCAAGAAGTTTCGGAAAATAATCCGATGATATAGTAAGTATTGGAAA
>CAMIVO010000022.1 GCA_946401865.1 uncultured Clostridia bacterium | reverse complement strand
GTAAGAAAGTGGTCCCCGCACAAGTTTACTTTAAAAATAAATATATAAACTTGGCTCGGGCTTTTAGGAATTTGACCGTGAATTGTAACATTTAGATTTCAAAACTTATATAAGCTCTATCATCAAACCCATCTTGATTAGGAATAAGTCCTCTTTCATAAGGAAAAGTTTTATAGCGAAGCGGATCTTCTTCTCTAATCTTTTTTAAATCTTCTTCTGCTTCTTTTAGAGTATTAAATGGTTGCCTATATCCATCTGATGTAAAAATTATTTTTGTTACTTTTTCTGGAACATCAACAATTTTTATCAATTCTTTATCAGGTTTATTAAATCCATCAATAACAGCATAATCATATTTTCCATAAAACCTTTTGTTTCTTATATAGGGCTGTCTTTTATTTAAATCCTTTATATATTTCTTTGATAAATCGTTTTTTAATAATTCTTCTTCAGTACATCCTGTTTCTAATAAATAGTTTATAATCATTATTCTTATTTTAGTATATAATTTATCTACTTCAAGTTCATTTGTTAAAATTTGGTTACCATATAAAGCCATACAATCACCAATTAACCATATCTGACGATATTTTTTAGAATATATTATAACTGATGCTGATGGTTGGTTAGCTGCATCATCAGCTATTTCGTTATAAATATTTTTTTCTTTATAAAAACTAATAATATATTGATTAAGAAAATCAATAGCTTCATAACAATTTAATGAACCACTTAATTTTGAAATTGCTTCTACTAATATATCACTAACAATTTTTCCAAGTTTTTTATCTTCGAATCTGAAATCACTTTGTGAATTAACTCCATCAATTATTGAAATAAAATCATCAGTTACGCATATTGCATCTTCACAAAGATTTGGATCATTATATCTTCCTTTTATAAACTGTTCAATTACTTTCATAAATGTTTCTCCTTTCAAGCCTATCTCCAACGAGATTTTTTTCAACTTGGACTGTCTCCAATGCAGAATTTACTTTCTTTTTACATTTATATCTCCAAAAAGTTCATTCTGCTCTGTTTCAACTTTCTCTCTTCTAGATAATTCTAAAAGTCCTGAAAAAGCAGTAACTATTTCATGACTATTGGCTTTTTGTATAGAGAATAATTTATTAAATACGAATTGTTTATGTCTTATTAATTCTTTATACATTTGTTTTACTTTACTTAGAACTGTAACTGTTTCAGTAATTGCAATTTTTTCTATATTTTTTGCATTTTCATTTACTTTTTCTTTATTTTTTATCCAAAGTTTTTCGTATAAAGTAGGAATAATATTTTCTTCGTAATTTTCTTCCAATTGTTGTTTTGGAAGAGTTATTTCTTCTTGCCCTTTATAAAATCTTTTTGAATTTTCTTCAAAATTTTGTCTTAATTTTTCTGTTATATCTTTATATTTTTTATATTCTATTATTCTTCTTATAAGTTCTTCTTCAGATATTTCTTCCTCTTCCTCGTTTTTACCTGGCAATAGCTTTCTAGATTTAATATATAGAAGAGTTGAAGCTAAACTTAAAAATTCACTTGCTAAGTCTAAGTTTAGCTCTTGTGCTCTATTAATATATTCTAAATATTGATCTGTTATTTCATCTAATTTAATGTCATAAATATCCATTTTATTTTTTTCTATTAAATTTAATAACAAATCTAGTGGTCCTTGAAAGTTATCTATTTTTACTGCATATCTGTTTGTTTCTAAAGTTAATACTGACATTTTTTTCTCCAATTTATTTTATTCACTTAAATCATCATTATCTTCTTCTTGCACTACAGGTCTTTTTTCTCTAAGCTCATTCATTGCTAAGTTAATTCTTCCTTGGTTATCTATTTCTGTAACTTTAACCATTACTTTTTCACCTATTTGTAGATAATCTTCAATTCTTCTTATATGTTCTTTAGCTATTTTAGAAATATGAAGTAATCCTTCTCTACCTTGTCCTAAATCTACAAATGCTCCATATGATGCTATTCTTGTAACAGCTCCATAATAAATTCCACCAACTTCTATTTCGCGAACAATGTCTTCAATCATATCTAAAGCATCATAAGCTTTCTCACTATTTTGACCATAAATAAATACTTGTCCATCTTCTTCAATGTCGATTTTTACACCAGTTTCTTCAATAATCTTGTTTATTACTTTTCCACCAGTTCCAATAACATCTTTAATTTTTTCTGGTTTAATTTTTGTAGTAATTATTTTTGGAGCATAATTTGAAATTTCTGCTCTTGGTTCAGCTAGAACTGGTTTCATAATATCATTTAGTATATACATACGAGCTTTTTCTGTTCTTTCAAATGCTTCTTTTATAATATCATAAGATAAACCATCTACTTTAATATCAACTTGTATTGCTGTAATTCCTTTTTCAGTTCCACCAACTTTAAAGTCCATATCTCCGAAAAAGTCTTCTATTCCTTGAATGTCTGTCATCATAACATAATTTTTTTCATTATCTGGATCTGTAATTAGTCCTGTAGAAATACCTGCAACAGGTCTTTTAATTGGAACACCTGCATCCATTAAACTTAATGTACTTGCACAAATACTACCTTGTGAAGTTGATCCATTTGAAGATAAAATTTCTGATACAACTCTTATACTATAAGGAAATTCTTCCACAGATGGAAGCACTGGAACCAAAGCTTTTTCAGCTAGTGCCCCATGCCCTATTTCACGTCTACCAGGTCCACGAGATGCTCTTGCTTCTCCAACAGAATATGCTGGGAAGTTATATTGATGCATATAGCGTTTTTCTGTTTGTGTGTCTATTCCATCTAATTCTTGTTCTTCACTAACCATTCCTAAAGTTGTAACACTCATTACTTGTGTTAAACCTCTTGAAAACATTGCACTACCATGTGTTCTAGGAAGTAATCCAACTTCACATGAAAGTGGTCTTATTTCATCTAAAGTTCTACCATCAACACGTGTATGATCATAGAAAATCATATCTCTTACAGTTTTCTTTTCTAATTTATATAAAGCTTCTCCAATTGCAACTTTATCTTCTTCTTGTTTTTCTTCTCCAAATTTTTTGATATAAGCTTCATTAACCTTTTCTGTAAGTTTTGCAATATTATCATCTCTAACCTGTTTATCTTTTTCTGTAACAGCTTTTTTCATATCTTTTGCAAATTTTTTGTCTATAAATTTGTAGATTTCTGAATCTACTTCAAATGATTTATATTCAAATTTTTTCTTTCCAATTTCTTTTTTCATTTTAGAAATAAATTTGCATATCTTTTTAATTTCTTTATGTCCTTCTTTAATTGCTTTTAACATGGTATCATTTGATACTTCATTTGCACCTGCTTCTATCATAGCAATTTTATCTGCAGTTCCAGCAACTGTAAGAGTTAAATCACTTACTTTTCTTTGTTCTTCAGTTGGGTTTATTATAATTTCACCATCAACTAAACCAACATTTACAGCTGCAGTTGGTCCACCCCACGGAATGTCTGAAATAGAAAGTGCAGCGGATGCGCCTATCATTGCAGCAACTTCTGGTGAATTGTCTTGGTCTACTGACATAACTGTTGCAACAACTACAACATCATTTCTAAAATCTTTTGGGAATAAAGGTCTAAGAGGTCTATCTATTGCTCTTGATGTTAAAATTGCTTTATCTGAAGGTTTTCCTTCTCTTTTTGTATATGAACCAGGTATTTTTCCTACTGAATATAGTTTTTCTTCAAAATCTACTGATAATGGAAAAAAGTCTATTCCATCTTTTGGTTCTTTAGATGCTGTTACATTTACCATAACAACTGTGTCTCCATATCTAACTAAGACACTACCATTGGCTAAACTTGCCATTTTTCCTGTTTCTATTGTTAATTTTCTTCCTGCTAATTCTGTTTCATAAATTTTATACATTTTTTCTTCCTTTCATTTTTTGAATTTTTATTTTGACACCGCTTTTCTTCTAGGTTTTATTAGTATGTAACCTCTATAATACGTTTAATTTATGATAAAATATTTTATTAAAACTTTATTTAAGCATATTATACAAGCTACACTTAAACTAATAAAAAACCTAAATTTTGAACTAATAATATTTGACTTTAACTAATTGTTATTATTTGCCTATAATTAATATCTGTCTTTATTGCAATAAAACAAGGGGCCATGAGTTAATTTAAGCCCCTTTTTTATTATTTTCTTATTCCTAATTTTTCAACGATTTCTCTATATCTATTTACATCTTTTTTAGATAAATAGTTTAATAGATTTCTTCTTTTTCCAACCATTTTTAAAAGACCACGTCTTGAATGGTTATCTTTTTGATGAACTTTTAAGTGTTCTGTTAATTCATTGATTCTTTCTGTTAAAAGAGCTATTTGAACTTCTGGAGAACCAGTATCTTTTTCATCTCTTTTATACTTTCCAATGATTTGAGCTTTTGCTTCTTTTGAAATCATTTTTTACACCTCCTATTTTTTTACTCCTTAAACTGAGTTTAAAATCAGGTGTCAAGATTTAAAACTGAGTTAAAGGTATTTACTTTGCATATTATACTATAAAAATACTAATTTGGCAAGGGGTTTTTGAAACTTATTGGCTCTACCTTTGTAAAAAGTGTTATAATTGCCATAAAAAAATCGCTTCAAATTTAATTTCTTAAATTCAAAGCGAAATTCGTATTTTCATTTTGGGACTGTCCCATTTTGAAAATCAGGTCTACTTTAATAAAGTGAGACTCTGAATCCAAAGTTGTTGTTCGACATACTCGTATCGTTGTTGTTACGGTAAGAAGCTGGATTGTTTGAGCCGGTAACACCGTAAGCGCCACCTCGATAGCTACAAGGGTTGAAGGAGCTGGAAGTTTTTTCAAGAGTCCATTCCCATACATTTCCCGCTAAATCATATATTTTTTTCTTACTATTTGTATCTGATGCTCCTGTTGTTAATAATATCTTATTATCGATTGTTATTCCTATTTTTCTACTTACTAAATTTTCTCCAGAACCTGTTATTGTTACTTTATTTGGTGTTCCTGTTGTATATGATATAAATGTACTCCAAGGATTTGCCTGACTATATTCTCCCCTATTTAAGTCAAATGGTTGATTGTAATAATTACCCCATGTACTACTGTTTGCCGTTAAATCTTCAGTTGAAACTCCTAACTCACTAAGATGTCTTAATACTAAATCCCATTGTACTCCAAACATTAATGTCGTTGTCTTTTCCCCTGTTTTAAATCTTTCTGCTAAATCTTCTGCTTGTGCATTTGTTACATAATTATATGGATATGCATTTTGTTTTATTACTGCAGTTGTTAGTGTATCCGTTTTTGCTCCTCTTGCAGTTTCAGTACCTGCTTCATATTTTCCAATATAAAATCCACCATTTTCATACACACTTTTTAACATTTTTTGTTTATATTCTTTATATTTTTCTGGACTATTTATATTAGTTCCTTTTCCTGCCACATATTCATCTACATATCCTGCTGTAGTTGTTTTTAAATCTTTCGTACTTTCTGTACCATCTGTTTGAGTTATTAATGTATTTCCAGATTTATCTGTTTCACAGTACTTTCTTAAATCTGCTTCTATTTTTGTATATATTGAATTTTCCGAATTATCTGGCACTTCTGGAAGTGTTTGTCCAACTCCGGCTATTTTATAAACCTTATCTGTTTTTGGTACAACTATCCACACCCATTCATTTTGATTTTCATCTTTTATTGTCAATCCTGTACTTAAATCATTATTTGTTATTTCATTTTTGGTCGGATTTGGTAAAAATGGTGTTGTTTCAGATGTTGTTTTAATTTTTACTCCATTTTTATCTTTTGTAGCTCTTCCTCCTGGTGTTACTTCTCCACCAACTTCATAGTCTTTTCCATCTATAGTAACTTTAGTCAAATCTTTTGATAATTTATATCCATTTTCTCCAAATTCTTTATCTAATTCATCTTTTAATAGCCCTTCTGTTACTTGCCCTTTTCCTCCTGTTAATGCTGCTAAATATGAAAGTCTTATTCTTTCTTTAATCTTTGCCTCGTCTGTAGTATTTTTTGCTTCTCCTGCTCTTGATAATATTCCATTATCTCCTGTTAACATCTGTATTGATATTCCTGCTAATATTAAAAGGACAATTATCGTAACGACTAAAGCTATAAGAGTTATTCCGGTATTTGTTTTTAATTTGATTTTTTTATTTATCTTCAACATTTTGTTCCTCCTTTTTGTTTTTCTTAAGTTAAATTTTAAAAGTATAAAAAGTCTTTTCATTCTTTTTGTTCTTATTTTTTTGTTTTTTAGTTAGCTTGGCTTTTTATGCACACCTTACTATTTTAAGGTTTTTGCCTTTGGGCTGAAACAACTCTTATTTAATTTTCAATGTGCATAAATTTTTGCTAACTTTTTTACATTTTTATATTATCATTTATAGAAAAATTTTGCAAGTATTTTTTTAATATTGTCTTCCCCAAATTACATATTTATCTGCTGGTTTTCCGCAACATACACATTTATTATCAATTTTTTCTTGCACAAATGGCATACATCTTGATTTTGCGGCTGTTAATTCTTTTATTATGGCTTCACATTCTGCGCTTCCACACCACATTGCTTTTATAAATCCTTGATTAGAATTCATTTTTTCTTGGAATTCATCTAATGTATGAGCCTCTGTTGTTTTTTCTTCCATTCTTTTTTTGCACATTTCAAACATATTATTTTGAATTTCTTCTAAAAGTTTTTCTATTGTTTCTTCAAGATTTTCAAGTTTTACAGATATCTTTTCTGAAGTATCACGTCTAACTAAAACACATTCCCCATTTTCTATATCTCTTGGTCCCATTTCTAATCTTAATGGAATTCCTCTCATTTCACAATCATTAAATTTAACTCCTGGAGATACTTGTTTTCTAAAATCTGCTTCTACTCTAAATTTAGTTTTTAATCTTTCATATATTTCAGATACTTTTTCTTCTACACCCTCTTTATGTTGTGCAATTGGTATAACTTCAACTTGAATTGGTGCAACTCTTGGTGGAAGTTTTAATCCTCTATTATCACCATGTGCCATAATTATTGCTCCAATTAATCTTGTTGAAATTCCCCAAGATGTTTGATAAGCATATTCTAATTTTCCATCTCTATTTTGGAATTTTACATCAAATGGTTTTGTGAAATTTTGTCCAAAATAATGAGATGTTCCTGATTGTAACGCCTTTCCATCATACGTCATTGCCTCAATTGTGTAAGTTTCATCTGCTCCAGCAAATTTTTCAGTTTCTGTTTTTAATCCTGTAATAACCGGTATTGCTAAAAAGTTTTCTGCAACATCTTTATATATATTAAGCATTTGAAGTGTTCTTTCTCTTGCTTCTTTTTCTGTTTCGTGAATAGTATGGCCTTCTTGCCATAAAAATTCTCTTGAACGTAAAAATGGTCTTGTTTCTTTTTCCCATCTTAAAACACTACACCATTGATTATATACAAATGGTAAGTCTCTCCAAGAGTTAAGCCATTTTGCATACATAGTTGTAATTATTGTTTCAGAAGTAGGTCTAATACATAATTTTTCTTCTAATTTTTCTCCTCCAGCTTCTGTCACCCAAGCAACTTCTGGTGCAAAACCTTCAACATGATCTTTTTCTTTTTCTAAAAGGCTCTCTGGAATAAGAACTGGAAAATATGTATTTTGTACTCCTGTTTCTTTAAATTTCTTGTCTGCATAATTTTGAATGTTCTCCCATATTGCATAACCATAAGGTCTAATTGCGATACATCCTTTAGTATCTGTGTAATCTGCAAGCTCTGCTTTTCTTACTATGTCTGTATACCATTGAGCAAAATCTTCATCTATATTTGTTATTTCTTTTACAAAATCTTTATTATCTGACATTGTTACTCTCTCCTTATAAATTTTATTTAGAATTGATAAATATAAATTGATGTTGGAAGTAGGAGTTCGGAAGTTGGATGTAGGACATCATTTCCGGCTTCCTACCTCCGACCTCTGACATCTGACTTCTATTATTCTTCTTCAACGAGTTCATCAATTACAATCTGTTTATTAGAATCCAACTTATACCTCGGTAGTTCTGGCAATTCCTTTAACGAACTATAGCCAAACATTTTTAAAAACTCTGGTGTAGTTTTAAATCCCATAGGTTTTCCAGGTAAATCAAGTTTTCCCGCTTCTTCTATTAAACCATATTCTAATAATTTGTACATAGTTCCATCAACATTAACCCCACGTATTGCTTCAATCTCAGATTTAGATACTCTAGGATTATATGCAATAATAGAAAGTGTTTCCAAAGCAGCATTTGAAAGTTTTGGCTTACTTCTTTTATCTATTATTTTATAAATAGAATCATAGTATTCTTTTCTACTTGCCATTTGGTATGTATTATCTGCTTTTATAATTTCTATTCCTCTAGAATTATCTTTATATTCCATATTCATTTGATTTATTATTTCTTCTATCTCATCTTTAGATTTTTCTAAGATAAGTTGCAAATCTTTTATTTCAACTGGATTTCCAGCTGAAAATAAAATTGCTTCAATTGTACCTTTTGTGTTTATTTCCATATTACTTAGTGGTAATAAATTTCACCACATCCTCCTCTAATTATATACTCTCTGCAATTAAGTCATAGTTACTTACTTCTATAACTTTACATTTAATAAATTGATTTATTTTGTTTTCATTTTTTTGTGTTCTTTTAACAAAAACTATTCCATCTTCTTCAGGGACATCATTTTTGGTTCTTCCAACTAGATATTTTCCATCGAAAGACATATTCTCAACCAGAACTTCTATTGTTTTTCCAATGTTGTTTTCTAGTTTTTCTCTTGAAATATCTTGTTGCAAGCTCATTATTTTATTTAATCTTGATTGTTTTGTTTTATAATGTATTTGGTTTTGCATTTTGCTTGCAGGAGTTCCCTCTTCTTTAGAATAACTGAAAACTCCTAATTTGTCAAATTTTGTTTTTTGTACAAATTTATATAATTCATCAAAATCATTTTGTGTTTCTCCCGGAAAGCCTACAATTAAACTTGTTCTTAAAACAACATTTGGAATTTCTTTTCTAATTTTAATAATTAGTTTCTCTATATTTTCTTTTGATGTTTTTCTATTCATTCTCTTTAAAACATCATTTGATATATGTTGAATTGGAATATCAAAATACTTACAAATTTTGTCATTTCCCCTTACTGTCTTGATAAGTTCATCTGTAATTCCTTCTGGATAGCTATATAAAAAACGAATCCATTTAAATTCTTTTATTTTGCATAATTCTTGCAACAACTCTGCTAATTTTGACTTTCCATATAAATCTATTCCATATTTTGTAGTATCTTGTGCAATTACAATAAGTTCTTTAATTCCTTTTTTAGCAAGCATTTTTGCTTCTTTTAATATATCTTCCATTGGACGACTAACAAATAGCCCTCTAATATAAGGAATAGCACAATATGTACAAAAATTACTGCACCCCTCTCCAATTTTTAAATACGCATAATTTTCTCCTGTTGATACCACTCTATCTAGATATTCTTTTTCATTAAACATTGTCGCAGTTGTCAATGGGGACGGACCTTTTTGACAACTTGTCATTGGGGACGGACCTTTTTGACAACTTATTAATTCTTCTATCTTATCCCATAAATTATCATAATCATCTATTTTTATAAACATATCTACTTCTGGTAGGCTTTTTACTAAATCATTATAATATCTTTGTACTAAGCACCCCATAACAATTAAGTATTTACATCTTTTCTTCTTATATTCTGTCATTTCTAATATTGTATTAATTGCCTCTTCTTTGGCTGAAGTAATAAATCCACATGTATTTATTACTATAATATCTGCTTGTTTTGGATCATTTACAATATTATGTTTGTGCTCCTTAAATTTACCAATTGCAACTTCTGTGTCTATTAAATTTTTACTACATCCCAGTGATATAAATCCGACGTTCATAATTTACTCCTTTTTCATTTAGGAACGGTTCTTTTTATACAGTGCTAGTTGGAAAAGAATTAAATTTTGACAAGGCAAAATCTTACGCAAAAAGCGGAGTGTACGAGTGGTACATGAGCATTTTTAAGTAAGATTTTAACACAGTCAAAATTGTAATTATTTTTCAACGTTAATATAATATTTTGTTCCCACCATCTTATCTGGCAAATACTGTTGTTTCACATAGTGTCCTGGAAAATCATGCGGATATAAATAACCTTGATGATATCCTAAACTTTCCATTTGTTTTACAGGTGCATTTCTTATATGCATTGGAACTTCTCCTGTGTCTTTTGTTCTTACATCTTCTAAAGCCTTGTCTATTGCTAAATATGATGCATTCGATTTTTTTGATTCAGCAACATAAATTGCAGCTTCTGCTAATATAATTCTTGCTTCTGGCATTCCTACCATATTTACAGCTTGCATTGCAGAATTTGCAACAACTAAAGCATTTGGATTTGCCATTCCGACATCTTCTGAGCTACATATTACTATTCTTCTTGCTAAAAACATTGGATCTTCTCCTGCATTTAATGCCCTTGCCAAATAAAATGCAGTTGCATCAGGATCAGAACCTCTCATTGATTTTATAAATGCACTTATATTGTCATAATGAGAATCTCCATTTTTATCAAATACAGCCTTTTTTTCTTGTATACAATCTTTTAAAACTTCATCTGTAATGTTAATAACTCCATTTTCATCCATTGCAGTAGTTAAAACTGCTATTTCTAATGAATTTAAAGCCGTTCTAACATCTCCGTTTGAAATTGTGCTTAATTTTTTTAATGTACTATCTTGTATATTTATATTATACTCTCCAAGCCCTTCTGGCTTTGTAATTGCCATTTTTAAAATTTTAAAAATATCATCTTCATTTAAAGGCTCAAGTTTTACAACCATAGAACGAGATATTAAAGCTTTGTTTACTTCAAAATATGGATTTTCAGTTGTAGCACCAATTAGAATTATTGTTCCATTTTCTACATAAGGAAGAAGTGCATCTTGTTGAAGTTTATTAAACCTATGTATTTCATCTATAAATAAAATTGCTTTTCCTTTAGGGTTTAACATAAAATTTTTTGTTTCTTCTATTACAGCTTTTATATCTGAAACTCCTGCTGTTACTGCATTTATTTTGTAAAATTTATATGATGTAGTTTCACTTATAACTTTTGCAAGTGATGTTTTTCCGCATCCTGGAGGTCCAAATAGAATAAGTGATGATAATCTATCTGCTTTAATTGTTCTATATAATAATTTATCTTTCCCTAAAATATGTTCTTGCCCAACATACTCATCTAAAGTTTTTGGTCTAACTCGAAAAGCTAGTGGCTGATTTTGTTCCATCTTTTCTCCTTTACATAACATTTTCATTTGAGGATGGTCCTTTTTTGCAAATTTTATGTAAATAACTCATCCTTTTTAACTGCACTTAGTTATTTTTTATAAAAAAACCACTCCTCTAATAATTATTTATTTATTTTGTATTTTCACTTGGTGATAATATATTAGGTTTATAGAATGGTAAATGCTCCAAATATCCATATTCCCTAATAGCATCAATTAACCATTCTGATATTCTTTTTCCATTTTTCATACTTTTTTCTGGAATTGAAAAGTTATTTTCCATATATTTTATATCTTTTTCAGTTGCAATATGTCCATTAAATTTATCTGTTACATCACCATTTGCATCATATATTCTTCCTTGAAATTGAACTGCGCAATGGTCTTCATTATTATTGATAACAAAAAAACTATTCGTTATATAATGTTTTAAGACTTTTGCAAAATCATAACATTGACCGTGTAAAAAAATATCCCTTGCATCTTCGTATTCGCTTTCATATACTTCTTCATTAGCTATATCTATTATTGTTCCTATAAAAAATTCAATTGACATTTGATATTCTGACATATATTTTCTCCTAATTTATTAGCATTGCATCTCCAAAGCTAAAAAATCTATATTTTTGTTCTACTGCTTCTTTATATGCTTTTAAAATAAATTCTCTATCTGCAAAAGCAGAAACCAACATTAAAAGTGTTGATTTTGGTAGATGGAAATTTGTAATTAGGCTATCAATACATTTAAATTTATAACCTGGATAAATATATATACCTGTATCTCCTTCTTGAGCTTTCACCATTCCTGTTTTTTCGTCTGCAATTGTTTCTAATACCCTACATGATGTTGTTCCAACTGCAATTACTCTTTTTCCGTTTTGTTTTGCATCATTTATTTTTTTACAATCTTCTTCTTTTATATAAAAATGCTCTGTATGCATTTTATGGTCTTCTATATTTTCTTCTTTTACAGGTCTAAATGTTCCAATTCCTACATGAAGTGTTACATTGGCAATTTTTACGCCTTTTTCTTCTATTTGTTTTAATAGTTCTGGTGTAAAATGTAAACCTGCTGTTGGAGCTGCTGCTGAGCCTTTATATTTTGCATATACTGTCTGATATCTATCTTTATCTTTTAAACTCTCATGGATATATGGTGGTAAAGGCATTAACCCGATTTGATCTAATATTTCGTTAAAAATTCCGTGAATATGTAAATTTAACTTTTCTTGTTCCACCTTCCATTATGTCTAATATTTCTGCTTCTAGCAAGCCATCTCCAAAATAGACTTTTGTTCCAGGTTTAAGTTTATTTCCGGGTCTTACTATTGATTCCCAAATGTCTCCTTCAATTTGTTTTAAAAGTACAAATTCAACATTTGCTCCTGTTTCTTTTTTTCCATAAAGTCTTGCCGGAATAACTTTTGTGTTATTTCTAACTAAACAATCACCTGGTTCTAAATAATCTATTATATTTTTAAATACTTTATGTTCTATTGTTTTTTCATTTTTATCTACTACTAGTAAACGTGATTCATCTCTTTTTTCGATTGGAACTTGTGCAATAAGTTCTTCTGGTAAGTCATAATCGAATTCTTCTAATTTCATTTTGTGTTTCCTTTCAATTTTTAACAATTTTTATATTAAAGCTATTGACTTTATATAAATTTTAGGTATATAATAAATATAGGAAATGAGGAGCCACAAACGTGGTTGCCAGATAAATATGTTGACACACATCTAAAACAGGCATTTACAGATGTGTGTCATTTTTATTTGCACAAAATTATAATGACTATAATTAAGGCAAATACTATAATAGCTTGGGCAATAAATCCCATTAAAAGTAAGTATATTATTGTTATTAAAAGTTCTTCTATCATAGTACCACCTCCCTTCAGTAGTATAAACTACATTAAGTAAGTGGTAACCACATCTGCTTATCATCATTTCCTATGTTAACTATTCTACAACATTTTCGGTCAAATGTCTACATTTTTTAATTATTTTACCCACCAAAATCATCTTAAAACTATTATTTCATCTTCTCTTTTATTTTTACTAATGTATTTAAAGCATCTATCGGAGTTAACTCATTTAAGTTTACCATATCTAGTTCATGAGCAATTTCTGCAAGCTTATAGTTAAACATGTCAAATTGACCTTCTTGTTTTTGCTTTTCTGATTTTGTTTTTGGAGTTTCTTTTAAAATACTTTTTCTTTCTAAACTTTTTAAAATATCATTTGCTCTTTTAGTAACATCTTTAGGAACACCTGCAAGTTTTGCAACATGAACACCATAACTTTCATCTGTTCCACCTTTTACTATTTTTCTTAAAAAGATTATGTCTTCTCCTTTTTCCTTAACTGCAATTGAATAATTTTTTATTCCATTTCCTTCTTCTTCTAAAGTAGTCATTTCATGGTAATGTGTTGCAAATAATGTTTTTGCACCACATTTTTCTTTATCTGCAATATATTCTGCAACAGCCCAAGCAATAGAAAGTCCATCATATGTTGATGTTCCTCTTCCTATTTCATCTAAAATTACTAAACTATTTTGAGTTGCCTCTTTAAGAATTGTTGCAACTTCCATCATTTCTACCATAAAAGTACTTTGTCCCATGCTTAGGTCATCTGATGCTCCAACTCTTGTAAAAATTTTGTCTACAACTCCAATTGTTGCGCTACTTGCAGGTACAAAACTTCCAACTTGTGCCATTAATGTAATTAAGGCAACTTGTCTCATGTATGTTGATTTTCCAGCCATGTTAGGACCTGTAATTATTGAAAGTCTGTTTAAATTATTATCTAAATATGTATCATTTGGAATAAATTCTCCGCTACCCAACATTTTTTCTATTACAGGATGGCGACCATCTTTTATATCTATAATACCTTCTTTATTTATTGTAGGTTTGCAATAATTCATTTCTTCTGCAACTTTTGCAAATGATGAAAGCACATCTAGTGTTGAAATTGCTTCTGCAGTTCTTTGAAGTCTTTTTATATTTTTAGAAATTTCGTCTCTAATGTTTTTAAATACTTCTAATTCAAGTTTTATTACTTTTTCTTCTGCACCTAAAATTTGATTTTCCTTTATTTTTAATTCTTCTGTAATATATCTTTCTCCATTTGTTAGAGTTTGTTTTCTAATATAGTTATCTGGCACCATGTTTTTATATGAATTTGTAACTTCTATGTAATAGCCAAAAACCTTGTTAAATCCAACTTTTAAAGATTTAATTCCTGTTTTTTCCTTTTCATCTGCCTCTAACTTCATAAGCCAAGATTTTCCATTTTGAGTAGCATCTTTTAATGTATCTATTTCTTCATTAAAACCAAATTTTATATACCCACCATCTTTTGTATTCATAGGTGGATCATCAACTATTGATATATCTATTAATTTAAAAATATCTTGAAGTTCATCTATATTAAAACATATTTCTTTTAAATATTCTGAATTTACTTCTGATAATACACTTTTTATTTCAGGAAGTTTTATTAAAGAATTTTTAAGAGTTATCATATCACGTGGAGTTGCATTTCCATATGCCATTTTTCCAGCTAAACGCTCTATATCATATACCTTTTTTAAATTTTCTATAATATCTCCTCTTAAAATTATGTTGTTTTTAAGTTCCTCAACTGCACCAAGCCTTTTATTTATTTCATTTTCATCAATTAATGGGTCATTTAGCCATCTTCTTAAAAGCCTTCCTCCCATTGAGGTTGAAGTTTTATCTAAAACCCATAATAAAGTACCTTTTTTTGATTTATCTCTTAATTTTTCTGTTATCTCTAGGTTTCTTCTTGCATTTATATCAAGAGACATATATTTTGAAACTGAATATATGACAATTTTATTTATATGTGATAAATCAGTCATTTGAGTTGTTTCTATATACTCTTTTAATGCATTTATACTGCAAATTGCAAGTAAATTCTGTTCAATTTCCTTAAATTCATTTCCTTTGCTATCTACTAAAGAAAAAATATTTTGGATTTTTGTTACATCCTCGCTAAAATATTCTTCTTTAGTTGGGGCAATATAAACATTTGGAAATCTAGTTTTTATTTTAGAAATTTCTTCTGTAGATTCAATCATCATTTTATTTGTAATTATTTCTGCAGGATTATATCTAGAAATTTCGTCTAATAATAAAGAAAAATTATTATTTTCTTTTATAGAACTACTATAAAATTCACCTGTAGAGATATCTGATACAGCTATTCCGAAATATAGACCTGCTTTATATATAGCCATAATATAGTTATTTTTTCTTTCCTCTAACATGTTAGATTCTATAACTGTTCCTGGAGTAACTATTTTTATAACTCCTCTTTTTACAATTCCTTTTACAGTTTTAGGATCTTCTAATTGCTCACATATTGCAACTTTATAGCCTTTTGAAATTAATCTTGCAATATAATTTTCTGCAGCATGAAAAGGTATTCCTGCCATTGGTGCTCTTTCTTCTAGCCCACAGTCTTTTCCTGTTAATGTAATTTCTAATTCTCGTGATACAAGAATTGCATCATCAAAAAACATTTCATAAAAATCGCCAAGCCTGTAAAATAAAATACAGTCTTGGTATTGTTCCTTTGTTTCTAAATATTTTTGCATCATTGGTGAGCATTTTGATTTATCTATTTGCATATTTATTGGTACACTTCCTTCTACATTTTTCACGGTAATTCTACTATAATTATTTGAAAAATGCAAGTACTTTTTCCCATGGTAGATTCTCTTTTCCAAAATGTCCATAATTTGTAGTTTGTCTATATATTGGTCTTTTTAAGTCTAAATAATTAATTATTCCTGTTGGTGTTAAGTCAAAAGTTTTTTCTATTTTTTTAATAATTTCTTCTTCTGGAATAGTATTTGTTCCAAAAGAATCAACATAAATTGATACAGGCTTTGCAACACCTATTGCATATGCAAGTTGTACTTCACATTTTTTAGCATATCCATGTGCAACAATATTTTTAGCAATATGACGTGCCATATAACTTGCAGATCTATCAACTTTACTTGGATCTTTTCCAGAAAAAGCACCACCACCATGTCGACTATATCCACCATACGTATCAACAATAATTTTTCTACCTGTAAGCCCACTATCTCCTAATGGTCCTCCAATTACAAATCTCCCTGTTGGATTAATAAAATACTTTGTTTTTTCATCTAATAAATTGTGTGGTATAATTTTATTAATAACTTGCTCTTTTATGTCTTTTTTTAGCCTATCTTGCTCAATATTTTCAATATGTTGAGTAGACACAACAATAGTATCAACCCTTACTGGTTTATTGTCATCATATTCAACAGTTACTTGTACTTTTCCATCAGGTCTTAAATAGTCTAAAATTTTTTCTTTTCTTACATATGAAAGTTGTTTAGCAAGTTTATGTGCAAGTGAAATTGGAAGAGGCATTAGTTCTTCTGTTTCGTCACATGCATATCCAAACATTAATCCTTGATCTCCTGCACCAATTGATTCTAATTCTCCTTTTTTAGTTTCTAAAGACTTATTTACACCTATACTAATGTCAGGTGATTGTTTTGAAATATTAATCATAATTTTACAAGTTTTGTAATCTATATCTGTATTTGCATCAGTATATCCTATTTCTTTTATTGCATTTCTTACAATTTCTTCTATTTGAATATTTGCTGATGATGTAATTTCTCCAGTTATATATATTTCGCCCTTTCCAGCAACACATTCACATGCAACTCTTGCTTCTGGATCTTGCTCTAGATAACCATCTAATATACTATCTGATATATAATCACATAATTTATCTGGGTGTCCTTCTGTAACACTTTCTGAGGTAAATAATTTTTTCATTTTTATATCCTTCCTTCCATATAATATAATTATTAAATTTATAAAAAAATCCCTTATATAAGGCTAACCTTACAAGGGATAATTAATTAATAATCATCACTCAAAGCATTTGCCTTGCCGGTTTTAGCACCTTTTCTTAAGATAGGTTGCTGTGAATTCATTGAGCCGGTCTCTCCTTCACTCTTGATAATCTAAATATTTATTTTTTAATTTGAATATTTTTCATTTATTTTAGAAATTTTATTATCTATTTCATTTATTAATCTGGCATAAAATACCATTTTTTTTGAGTCTATTTTTGATAACTTGTTTTGTGCTTTATATTTTATCTTATGTTCAGTTGTAGCCCAAAAGTTCATTGCCATGGTTCTTACTTGAATTTCCATTTTTACATTAGCAGAGGTTCCACCAATATCAACAGGGATTTGTCCTATCATATGTAAACCTGAATATCCGCTTTTTTTAGGTGCGTTCATATAATCTTTTACTTCTAATACATCAATAGCAGATGATTTTTCAATAACTTCCTTTATTTTTGGTATGTCTGTTTTAAATGGACAAACTATTCTTATTCCTGCAATATCATTAATGTTTGATATTAAAGCTTTATAATTTAAGTCGTAATTCTTTCTTTTCATTTTGTTAATAATACTATCTGGTGTTTTTATCCTACACTCTATATTGTTTATTACATTGTATTTGTATACCTTATTTAAGGATGTTTGTATTTCTTCTAACTCATCTTTTGTTTTGTCTAAAGCTTTTTCATATATTGACATTAATGTTTTAAATTCATGCTGTTTTATATCTATTGGAATCATTTGCAGCCCAGAAATTTCAGTTGAACTTTCTTTTAATTCATTGTTCATAATTCAAATTCCTCCTTTATTTAAGAAACGAATTTAATTTTAATATATGAATATTATATTTATTAATTGTTTTCTTTATGAGGTGTAATTATGTCTTTTTGGTGAATTATTTTTACATCTTTATTCTATCATAAGATATTTTAAATTTCAATGGAAATTTTTTAATTTTTTACAAAATTAGAAAGTCGTGCTCAGGCGGACAGAGCCGCTGCCGTTCACATTGTAGCCGTCAATACAGCCACGGTAGAAGAATGCGTTATAAGCATTGACTGTATCGCTCTGCGAAGAAGACCAGTACCAGTCACTAAGCCCTTTGCTTTTATGATCGACTTGTGTTATTTCAAGTTCTTCGCCGAAAGCACTCCACTCTGATTTTGATGGAATAAACCATTTTTTACTATCCGATGCTGTACTTACTATGTTATATTGACCATCTTGAATTGCTCCCCATAAATCAATATAATCTTTTTCAGAAGAAGCTGTTGTTTGTTCTCCATATTTTGCTGTATTGTTATTCCAGTCATTTATCATATCTATTGTTTTTTGCTTTCCTTCCCCAAAATCAATTGCTGATGTTCCTATAATTCTATTTAGTTTTCCATATGCATTATAATACCAATAAAACTTATTTTTAGAATTATTTGTAAAATCTTCAAGTGCCATTACATAAAATCTATCTTTTGTCCCTGTGGAATTAGTTGCAGGTACTAACACATCTTTTTCTCCAAATCCATCATTTGCTTTATATTTTCCTGCTGTTGTTTGTCCTTCATAAGTTCTAGTAGATACTACATAATCTTTTACCGTTGTTACATCCGCTATTGTTGTAACATTATAATCTGACCAATCATCATTATTCCAAGGCCCACTTTTTGTGTTTCCAACTATCATATCCGCATATATTATTCCATCTACATCTCCATCATTATCTATATCAGCATAATACCCTACATAGCTTTCTGTTTTTTCTGTTGATTTAGCTATAGTTGTTTCTTTTACTTCTTTCTTTATTGTTACACCATCTAATACCTCAGATAATTTTACGGTATATCCACCACTTTTTGTTTTCATTACCTGATTTAAATCCGATAAGTCTTCTGGTATAGTATCTTCTTTAAAATATGTTCCTAATATTTCTTTTATTTTTGTTTCTGTTAGATTTTCTCCTTTTTTGTCTGCTAACTCCCCTAATATGTCTAATCTTGCTTGTTCTACTACTTGTTTTACACCTGTTACTTCTCTTGCCTCTCCTGCTCTATTTAAAATTCCATTATTTCCTGATAACATTGTAATTGAAATTCCGTGCTAAAATTAATAACACAATAATAGTAACTACTAAAGCTATTAAAGTTATACCTTTCTTTTGTTTTAATGATTTTTTCATTTGAAAAATCCTCCATTTATTAAATTATTTATACAAATAATATCAAATAATTATTTGTTTTTCAATATGGTAAAACTCATTTTATACTTGTATATTCAATCTTACATAGCTTTAAAGGTTTATTATATTTTTATATCATTTTTATTACAAATATGTTACAAGTATAAAAAACTCTGTAATTTATTAACTACAGAGTTTTTAAGTGACATTATGATTTTTGAAAGTGTCCCCAAAATCACCCAAAATCAGTGTCCCCAAAATCACAAAATCAACCAAAATTTTTTCAAAAATTTCTTTGAAAATCATCTTTTTTTCTAAAAATTCGTTCTATTATTGCTCTAAATAAACTTTTTTTGGGAATGGTCATAGATGACTGTGTGTTTTCATTAATGGTAGGTTGTTTATCTTTATTTTTTTTAAACAATGTATCTGTATTATATTTTTCTCTTAGGGATTCTTGATATTTTTTTATTATAGATTTTTCATTTTCAATTAATTTAGCTCTTTCTTCTTTTGAAACTAAAAAATCTCTATATATTAAACCTAAAATAGAATAGGTTTCTGGTAATAAATCATTTTCCACATCAATTTCATTGACATTAATGTGATAATTAGGATCTTTATTTTGATCCAAAATATTAATAAAATCCTTAGGAATTTTATTAATAATCGATTCTTCAGAATTTTTAATAATAGTAATAGCTTCCGTAAATGATTTTTTTATAACAATATCCAATTTATATTTTCCTTTCGTATATTATTTTATTTTTAATCTCTACTTTTATCATCTTTATTATTAGGATTTAGTGCGTGAACAATAGCTTTTAATATTCCAAATAGATCGTTGTTACGTGATTGTTCAGGATATAAAGTAGTTTTTTTGTATGCGTCATAATATGTTCCATATGTAAATCCTGTATCATAAGATTCTGTTTCTCTATCTGCAGTATCTTCAATTGGTGTACCCGGGATGTTTATTTTGTTAGCGTTAACGTTATGAATATCAGCTCTTACATTTGGGTTCGTTGCTCCTTCTGCTACGTTAACAGAACCTTTTACAGATGTATTTCCTATACGCAAATCTATATTAGGTTTTTTTGAACCGTTTCCCACGTTAAAGTCGTCACCAAAATTAGAACCTTCCACAGATATATTTACACTAGAGCCTTTAGTAAGCTGACTTTCTTCTAGAATTCTAGTGTTTCCTTCTATTTTTGAGTTTTTTATTGTAATAGTTATTCCCATAAATATCCTCCTTTAGTTTCGTTTAACATAATTATACTACTTTTTAAATAAAAAAACAAGACTACTATTTTTATTAATTTATCACTCCCACTGACTCTTAGAAAATTTTATCGTAGTAGGTCTTCCATGTGGGCAAGTATATGGATTTTTTAGTGTTAATAAATTTTGGATTAAATAATCAACTTCTTTTTCTGTTAAACTCATTCCCGCTTTTACAGCTGCTTTACATGCGACTGTTGCAATAAATCGTTCTTCTACAGATTTAAAATTGCCGTTTTGTTTTGAAGTCATTTCATCTAAAATATCTAAAAATAACCTTCTGTTACTTAATTTTGATTTATATTCTAAATCTGGAACTCCATTTATTTTAATTGTTTTATCTCCAAATAATTCTATGTCAAAACCAGTATTTTGTATTAAATCCATGTTTTGTTTTATAAATTCTATTTCCTTATTAGAAAGCTCAATTAGTTCAGGAATTAACATCATTTGTGTATTTGTATTTATTTTATTTTTGTAATTATTTTTTATTTGTTCATACATAATTCTTTCATGTGCTGCATGTTGATCTATTAAATACATTTCATTACCTATTTCTATCATTATGTATGTTTTAAAACTTATTCCTATAAATTTGTAGTCAATTTTTCTTGCATTATCTCTTTTAATAATATCATTTGCATCTTGATTATTTATAGAATTATCTATATTTTCATTTGGTGAATTTATTTTAATTTCTTCTGAGTTTATAAAATGATTTGTTACATATTTAAATTCACTATTTACATATTCTCTATTTTCTTCTGTTGACTTATTCCCTAAAAATTCTTTACTTAAAATAGCATTTTTTATTGCAGTATATAAAACTCTATAAATTAAAGCCTCATCTTTAAATTTTACTTCTTTTTTTGTTGGATGTATATTTACATCATAAAATGATGGTGACATTTTTAAATTTATTGTTGCAAATGAGAATTTACCAATTCCAGCATCTCCCTTAAATGCCTCATCTGCGGAACTATATAGAGTTTTGTTTTGTATGTATCTTTTATTTAAGAAAAACAATTCATCTTTTCTTGAGTCCACAGCAATTGTTGTATTTCCAATGAATCCAGTGACTTCAATTCCTGCTTCTTCATAATTTACTTTAACTAGATTTTGACTAATTTTTTTTCCAAATATAACATAAATTACATCTTCTAATTTTCCATTTCCAGAGGTTCTTAAAACTTCATTTCCATTATTTATAAGTTTAAAGGAAACATGTGGGTTACTTATTGCTATTTTTTCTATTGTAGATTTAATATGTTTAAATTCAGTAACATCATTTTTTAAAAATTTATATCTTACAGGAACATTAAAAAATAAATTTTCTATAATAATTGTTGTTCCCGTTTTTCCTGCATCTTCTGTAATTTCTATAATATCTCCAGCTTCTACTATCATTTTTGTTGCTAATGTATCATTATTTGTTTTAGAAATTATAGTCATTTTAGAAATTGAAGAAATACTAGCTAATGCTTCTCCTCTGAAGCCAAATGAGTCAATTATTTCTAAGTCCTCTATTTGCCTAAGTTTACTGGTTGCGTGGTGCTCAATTGCAAGTGGTAAATCACTTTTTAAAATACCTTTTCCATTGTCTGTTATTTTTATTAAAGTCTTCCCTCCATTTTTTATCTCAACTGTAACTTCAGTTGCACCGGCATCTATTGAATTTTCTACCATTTCTTTAATAGCAGCTGCTGGATTTTCTATAACTTCTCCTGCAGCTATTTTATTTATTGTTAAATCATCTAATAAAACTATGTTTCCCACTTTTCATTGTTCCTTTATATATATTAGTTTGCTAGTTCAGTCCTTAAATTACATCAGTCCGCGCAAGGCAATACTTTTTATTTTTAACGAAGGTCTCCGGGGGGACCGCTGAGGGCTGTTAAATGCGATAGCATTGTTACAGCCCCAGTGGGATGACCTGAGAATAAAATAAAAAGTTTTGCCTAGTTAGCAGGACTTGTGTAATTTAATGACTGAACTAGACAACATATGAAATTACACTATGTCCATTTATTTTGTCTTTAATTATATCATTTCCAATTCTTATATTAATCTTTTGACTATGTTTACTTTTATTTTGCACTATTATATATAGTTTTTCATTTTTTAATGCAATTGCATCTATACTACAATCTCTTACAAATTTACTTGTTGCAACTACTTTTGCTTTTCCAATTATTCCAATATGTTTTAAATAATAATATATTGGAGTTTTTATATAATCATTTTTTCTTATATTTAAAATTACAGCACTTTTACAATTGTTAAATTTGTGATTTGGTCCTCCTAAGTAACTTAATAACATATTCCAATCTAAAAAAGCATTTAATCCATGATTCATACCATTTATAATTTCTGTTAAATAGTATTCAGCATCTATTACCCATTTTTTAGGCTTGTATCTTGAAAAACCACAACACATTTCTGTTTCAAATTGCAAAATATCTGGATAATTTTGTTTTATTAAATCCATTTCTTTATAAAAACTTCCTGTATACCAATGAAATCCAACGCCTTTTATTTTGCTGTTTTTCTCATATAAAGCTTTAAAATTATTATAAAGATTATCTTTGTTATGATCCCAAAGTATTAGATTGGTGTTTTTTAGTTTAGGTGCTAAATAGTTATAAATAAAGTCTTTTAGCTCTTCTAAACTAAATTTACAAGACTCCCATAGTTGACTTGCAAATGGCTCATTTTGTGGAGATAAGTAATTTATATCTATATTCAAAAATTCATAATCATCAATTGCTTTTATTAAATAATTTGCATAGTCATTGTAGCTTTCTTTTTTTAGTTTTCCTCCATATAAAGAATTATTTGTTTTAAATCTTCTTGGTGGACTCCAAGGTGTTAAAATTGTTTTAATATCTGTTATTTCTTTGATTTTCTGCAATATTTTAACATTTGTTTCCAAATCAGTTGAATAATCTTCTTCTGGTTTTGTAGAAAAGTCTGTTGAACCTAAAGGAATTCTAACAAATTTATAATTAAGTTCTTTAAAATAATCGTTTAAAAAATCATTTTTCTTTTCTTCACTTAATTTATTTAAATTATAAGTTGTTGCATTAGTTAATGCACCTCCAAGTCCAAGCCACTCTTGATATGTCTTTTCTGGATGAATATTTATTATATTATTTTCTTCAGTTGAATTCTCTTCAATTTTGATTTGTTCTTCTTCAAAATATTTTTTATTGAAAATATCTGTAACATATTTTTTAAAAATCATTATAGCTCTCCTCATTCCAGAATAAAATAGAAAAAATAAAATATAATAATAATGTCAAATTATTTGACAAACAAATAAATAATTGTTATAATATATTTAACAATTATTTTCCGTATTCAGTGCGGAACGTGCATCAGCTTTTGCACAGTTCAAAAGCTGATGGTTGATTTAGAGTAGGTTTAGCCTACTCTCCTTTTTATTTTATATCTAAATTCTTTTTTATCCTTCTTTCAAGTCTTTGCATAAAATCCGGTGTAAGTTGACCTATTTTATGAATTAATCGAGCTTTATCTATACAAGTCATTTGTTCAGCTTTAGCTTTAGATGGTAATTTATTTAATTGTCCTATTTTTATATCATCCTGCGTTATTTTTTCATGCGTATCATAAAGCTTTGCAGAACTTGATATTGGAATTACAATAGTTGTGCTCGATACACTATTCTTTATTGAATCTTGAATTATAATTCCCATGTGTGTATTACTTAGCTCATTACCTATATTCTCACCAAAATCAATTAAATATATATCTCCTTTTCTTGGTCTTAATGGATGAATACCTTTTATTTTTTTGTTATTCAATTCAGCAGATTTATCTGTTAATTCAAATTTGTGAATAAACCAATTAAAAGACTTCTCAAAGTTTATTTTTTGTATTACATTATTAATTTTATCTATAAATTCTTTTAAATCCATATTTTTTCCTGCCTATTTATTATATATATGCAAGATATTATATCAAACAATTGTTTAATAATCAAGTTTTTTTAAGAATTTGTTAAAATTTTGTAATAATACGCTACAATTCACGGTCAAATTACTAAAAGCCCACGCCAAGTTTATATATTTTTTTTAAAGTAAACTTGTGCGGGGACCATTTTCTTACAAAATGTTTTCAAATATGAGAATTTTTAGGAAGCTTGACTTCCGTTAAAAAAATTCCATATTTGATTACATTTTTATTAGAAAAAAGGGATTTACGCATAAAAATAAATATATAAACTTGGCGCGAACTAATTTATAGTAAAGCGTGAATTGTAACAATAATACTACTCTGTCCTTAAAGCTATTACAGGATCTTTTTTAGATGCTGCTCTTGAAGGAATTAAACCACCAATAAGTGTAAGAATAACACTTAAAATAACTAAAACCAATGCATTTTTAAAATAGAACACAACATTTAATGGAATATTTCCAGTGAAATGATGTAATACTTTATTTATTAGAGGAATTAATGCATAAGTTATTCCTATTCCAAATAATCCTGAAAGCAAACCTATAATAAATGTTTCAGCATTAAATATTGATGAAATATTATGTTTTGAAGCTCCAATAGCTCTTAAAATTCCAATTTCCTTTGTTCTTTCATATACTGAAATATATGTTATAATTCCTATCATTATTGAAGAAACAATTAATGAAATTGAAATAAATGCAATTAATACATATGTTACAGCATTTACTATTGTCTTTACAGAACCCATAAGTATACCTGTTGTATCAGAATAATTTATAACTTTATCCTTTTGACCATCTGCTTCCATTTTTTCATTATAAGAATCTAAGAAACTTAAAAAATGTTCTTTTCCTTCAAAACTTTTAAAATAAAATGCAATATAGGTTGGTTTCTCTTTATCTTGATATCCAAATGAGATTAAATTTGTTTTCGCACTTTTTTTAGTACCTGTCATCATAGCAGTTATAACTCTTGTTAGCTCATCTTCTGAAATATTTACATTAAATGCACTCGCAATTTTTTCTTGATCTACATTAAATGCTGTTGCAAATTTTCCTGTTAAATTAGCTGTAAGTTCTCCAACTTTAGTTAATACTTGTTTTTTCATTGTTGCTTCTGTCATAACTTTTGCCATTGTATTAACTGTTTCTTCTACAACTGAGTTTGACATATAAGTAGAAATAACTGTTTCTTTAATTTGTTTTTTCATTTCATCTAAATTTATCATTTTAGAGATTTTATCTGTTACTTCTTTTTGTTTTTCAGTTATTGTGTTTGTATCTACAATATTTGAATCTACACTTTGTGTGATTACATTTGGATCAAAATCACTTTCTTTTTGTAAGTTTTCTAAATGTTTTTGCATATCTTCTTGTGATATGTTATTGTTTTCTAAATATTTTTGAATTTCTTCTTGCGAAATGTTATTGTTTTCTAAATATTTTTGCAAATTCTCTTTTGATATATTATTTTCTTCCAGTTGAGAATCTCCACTTATTCCCTGACTTGATGCTTTATATGCATTTAAATATACTTGTAATAATCCTTTTAATAATCCAGAATAGGTTGTTTCAAAGGTTTCTTTTGGAATAGTATATTCTTGTTCCATTTTCTTTAATTTTGATTTTTGTTCTTGTTTTTCCAGATAGTTTGAAACAATTCCATCTATTTCATTCTCTTTTATTTCACCTGAAATGCCATCCATAATTTCATTTGCAAAAGTATTTAAATTGTCCTTAAATAAGTTTTTGGCAGGAGTTATATCTGTAGTAATTGAATTTGCTATATCTGTCATATACCCTTGTGTTTCTTTTTGAATAGATTTTTCGTCTATTTTTATGTTAAATGCACTTTGAAGTTTTTCACTATCTACAGAAATAAGATTCGCAAAATTCAAGTCATTTTTATTATCTTTGCTATTAAAACCTTTACCTGAAATTACATCTATTTCATCATTTTCTAACTGTCTTTTTACTATATCTGTATCTTTAGTTTTATTTATAATATAATCTACAAGCCCACTAGTATATGCAACGCCTGGGCTTAAAGCCATTGAGTTTACACCTTCTTTAGATGATACAACTCCAACTATTTTTAAATTCATAGAATTTGCATATATATCATTCATATATTCTTCATTTTCAGACATGTCTTCATATATGTCATAATTTTGATTATATTTATATATATCTGTTCCTAAAATTAGTTTTAATTCTATTTTCATAAGATCTTCATAAGTCAACGTAAGCGGTTCATTTTGTACATTTGCTTTTTCACCATTCATTACTTTTTTTACAATGTCTTCAAGTTCTTTATAATCTCTTAATCCTAAAGAATAAACTAAATAATCTGAAATTTTATTTGGCTCAGAAAGTACAACTATCATTTCATCATAATTTTCTGGCCATTTTCCAGCTAGTACATCATATGAATCCATTAAAGATTCTTTATCATCTATCATTTGTGAATAAACAGATGTAGACATTCCCATAATACTTGAGCCACCCATCATACTACTAAAAAGTTCACTCGGATTAAGTTTTGTAGGTATAGTATCATTTACATCTTTTGTATATATTGCTGGTTCTACACTATATGAGTATGATATAGAAGAAACATCATCTTTTATATTATCAAAATTGGTTTTTAAGTAATTATTAAAACTTTGTAAATCATTTGTTGTAATATTTGCAAGCATTGAAGAAATATATTGCTCTTCTTTTACTTCATTTGAATTGCGGTTAGTATCTCCATCACTAGAAGTCATTGCAAGAAGCATACTGGTTGTATCTGCAGATTCTTGCATAATTGTTAATGGATATGAAGTTAAAGTATCTTCTTGAATATAATCTACATAATTTTGAAATCCATTTGAAACAGCTTGAACAAGAGCTATTCCAATAATTCCAATTGACCCTGCAAATGAAACTAGAATAGTTCTTCCTTTTTTTGTTAAAAGGTTATTTAGACTTAATCTAAAAGCAGTCCAAAATTTCATAGATGTTCTTCCAATTTTATTGTTATTTATTGGTTCATCTACTTCTGTATCTAAAATTGGATTTGAATCTTCTGTAATTACTCCATCTAGAATTCTAATAATTCTGCTTGAATACTGCTGAGCAAGTTCTGGGTTATGTGTAACCATAATTATTAGCTTTTCTTTAGATATTTCTTTTAATATTTCCATTATTTGAATACTAGTTTTTGTATCTAATGCTCCTGTTGGTTCATCTGCTAAAATAATATCTGGATCATTTACTAAAGCTCTTGCAATTGCTACCCTTTGCATTTGGCCTCCAGATAATTGGTTTGGTTTTTTATGTATTTTATCTTTTAAACCAACTTGTTCTAATGCTTTAATTGCTCTTTGTTTTCTATCTTTTCTAGAAACTCCACCAATTGTTAAAGCAAGTTCCACATTTGATAAAATAGTTTGATGTCCTATTAAATTATAATTTTGAAATACAAAACCTACTTTGTAATTTCTGTATGCATCCCAATCTCTATCTTTAAACTTTTTAGTAGATTTTCCATTTATAATTAAATCCCCTGTTGTATATCTGTCTAACCCACCAATAATATTTAAAAGTGTAGTTTTACCACATCCGCTTTGGCCAAGTATTGATACAAATTCAGATTCTCTAAATTTTAAATCTATACCTTTTAACGCCTCTACTTTTTCATCTCCACTTTTGTAAACCTTTGTAATATTTTTTAATTGTAGCATAAAGCTCCTTTCGTATTATCTAATTTGACTCCATAAAGTATCATATTTTTTTGTTCCTTGTTCATTATATAAAAATGCCTCACAACGAGAAAGTTCTTCTTCTGAAGGGAACATTATTTTATCATTTCCAAATTCTGACCAAGCCCCTTTTATAGGAGATGTATATCCAGTTTCAGTCATATTTCTAATTGCAATATTTGATCTACACATAAAATTTATAAACTTTTCAGCAGCTTCTTTATGTTTAGTGTTTTTTGTAATAACAAAACCATCTATAAATTTATTTGAACCTTCTTCAGGTATTACATATGCTAAATTTGGATTTTGATCAATTGCAAATTTTGCTTCACCAGAATATACAAGAGCTAAAGCTCCTTCATCAGCTATCATTGCGTCTCTTGACTGTTCTTCTTCATATCCTCTTAAAAGTTTATTTTGAGTAATTAAAGCTTGTTTTGCAGAATTAAGTTCTGCATCATTTACAGAATTCATACTATATCCTAAACTTTTTAAAGCCATACCTAAAACATCTCTCATTGAATCCCAAAGCCAAATTTGTCCTTTGTATTTTGTATCCCAAAATATCTTCCATGATGTAACTGGCTCAGTTACCATTTTTTTATTATATAGAATTCCAACTGTCCCTGTCATATATGGAATTGTATATTCATTTTCTTTGTCATATTCAGGATTAATATATTCAGTAGCAATATTTGAAATGTTTGTTATATTTGATTTTGTAAGTTTTGATAATCTGTTTTCCTTAATAAGTCTATCTATCATATAATCTGAAGGAACCAAAACATCATAACTATTTGGATTTTTTACAAAATCAGCATACATTGTTTCATTACTTTCAAATTCTTTATAATTAACCTTTATTTTATATTCTCTTTCAAAATCTTTAATAGTTTCCATGTCCATATATTCGGCAGCATTATATACACTTATTTCTTCAACATAATTTATTTTTTCTTCCGTTTTTTTAGAAGTATTTACATTATTATCAATCATAATTTTAGGTCTTTTTTTGTTTCCTGACTTTACAAATACAATAGCTGTAATTATACAAATTAAAATAACTATTAATACAACATAAAGAATATTTTTTTTCATATTAAACTCCCTTTTTTATTTCCAAAATCTTTATACTATTTTCTGGAAAATACTTTT
>CAMIVO010000021.1 GCA_946401865.1 uncultured Clostridia bacterium | reverse complement strand
AACTAGATAAATGGAAGTACCTAAAACGAAGAATTCATCTATGTATTTTTGAGTATACTATTAATAGTATATAATAATTTTCTAGTGATGATTACTATTTTGGAAATACCTGTTCCCATTCCGAACACAGAAGTCAAGCAGAATAGTGCCAAAAATACTTGCGGGTTACCCTGCTGGGAAGATAGGTTGTCGCTAGATTTTTTTTATTTAAAAAAAATTAATTAGACTTATATTAGTAATTTAGAGATAAAAATGGATCTCCACATCCATTACAAAAAACATTATATCTATTTAGATTACTTGATTTAAAATAGTTGTGAATTGTAGCAAAAATTTATTTATATACTAAATTATTAATATAAATCTAATTAATTTATAAATTTAATTTACAAAATATTTTGCAATTAGAATAATTGGTATTTTAAAATTATACTATATAATAATAAGATTTTATAAGAAAGGAATTCAAATTTATGTCAAAAGTAATGTGGAAACCAGGAACATTTATAAATCCAGTACCTGCTGTAATGGTAAGTTGTGGTACAATGGAAAAATCAAATATTGTAACTGTTGCATGGACAGGAACAATCAATTCAGATCCTGCAATGTGTTATATTTCTTTAAGACCTTCAAGATATTCATATAACATCATAAAAGAAAGTGGCGAATTTGTTATTAATTTAACAAATAAAGAATTAGCAAGAGCAACTGATTGGTGTGGATGTAGAACTGGCAGCAAGTTTGATAAATTTAAAGAAATGAATTTAACAAAAGAAAAAGCAAATTTTGTTAAATGCCCATTAATTAAGGAAAGTCCAGCTTCTATAGAATGTAAAGTAAAAGAGATAAAAGAATTAGGTTCACATCATATGTTTATTGCAGAGGTTCTCTCAGTTGATGCAGACGAAAAATATATAGATGAAAATGGAGCTTTTGATATTTCTAAATGTGATTTAATATCATATGCAAATGGTGGATATTATAGTCAAGGAAATAAAATAGGAAAATTTGGTTATTCAGTGCAAAAGAAAAAATAAAAATTAACTAATGATTTAATAATATAGAACATTTAAATTTATAAGTGAAAAATAAATTTTATATTTCTTTTCTTTTTTAGTCTAAAATAGTTTATTAGTGAATGTATATAAATTAAATGACAAATATAATATAATGTGCCTATAAAAGCAGCTACTAGAAATACTTTGCTAGAGTAAAAAATACAGTAAAAAAACTGTATTTTTTTTGCCAAAACTGTTGACATGTTATAGGAAAAGTTGTATAATATTTAGGCGTATGTAACTTAGAACATACGATCACATCGTTTCAAAAATAGTGGTAAATCCACAAAAAATTCGGAGGTGTATTAAATGGCAGCAAAAGGACCAAGAGAAAATATAATATTAGAATGTACAGAATGCAAAAACAGAAATTATATGACTTCAAAAAATAAAAGAAATAATGCCGATAGACTAGAAATAGTTAAATATTGTAAATTCTGTAAAAAACGTACAACACATAAAGAAACAAAATAATAAAGCTATTTTAAGGAGGATATAAAATGGCTAAAAAAGAAAAAGAAGTTAAAGAAAAAAAGACTAGCTATTTTAAAGCAATGAAATCAGAGCTAAAAAAAGTAACTTGGCCAACACCAAAAGAACTTGTTAATAATACAATAGCAGTTATTTCTTTTGTTGTAATTATTTCATTAATAGTATTCATACTAGATACTTGTTTTAATGAAGTAAATAAAGGAGTAACAAAACTACAAGAAAAAGTTCAAACAAGTTTTAATACTACATCAGGAGAAGAAACAAGCGAAGAAAGTTCAAATTCTGAAGAAAGTAATGAAACAACAGAAGGTGAAGGTAATGAAGGAACTTCAACAGAAGTTGTAGTTGATGAAAACTCTGGAAACGAATAATAATCATCAAATAAAAATATAGTTGAAGAAATCTTGTAAAATTAAAATAGGAGGCTTAAAAAAATGTCTCAGAAAGATTATGATACTGTCCCTAGATGGTATGTTGTACATACATATTCTGGGTATGAAAACAAAGTAAAGGCAGACTTAGAAAAAACAATAAAAAACAGAGAACTTGAAGAATATTTCTTTGATATAATAGTTCCGATGGAAGAACAAATAGAAATTAAAGACGGTCAAAAAAAGACAAATTTAAAAAAAGTTTTTCCTGGATATGTTTTAGTAAAAATGATAGTTACAGAACAAACTTGGTATATTGTTAGAAATACAAGAGGTGTAACAAGTTTTGTTGGTTCTGGAACAGATCCTATTCCTCTTACAGATGAAGAAATAAGAAAAATGGGATTTGAATCAGTTCCTGTTAATGTAGACTATGTTGTTAATGACAATATAAAAATTCTTGGTGGTCCATTAGATGGATATACAGGAATAGTTAAAGAAATTAAAAAAGATAAAAATAAAGTGGTTGTTTTGGTATCAATGTTTGGTAGAGAAACACCAGTTGAATTAGAATTTTCACAAGTTCAAAAAATTGATTAATTAAATTAAGGAGGTGCCAGAAATGGCAGAAAAAAAAGAAGTAGTTAAACAAATTAAATTACAAATTGAAGCAGGAAAGGCTTCTCCAGCTCCACCAGTAGGACCTGCACTTGGTTCAAGTGGTGTAAACATTATGCAATTTGTTAAAGAATTTAATGATAGAACAGCAAATCAAGCAGGATTAATTATACCAGTAGTTATCTCTGTATATGCAGACAAATCATTTGAATTTATAACAAAAGTTCCTCCAGTTGCAGTTCTAATTAAGAAAGCATTAGGATTAAAAAAAGCATCTGGAAAACCAAACAAAGAAAAAGTTGGAAAATTAACACTTGCTCAAGTTAGAGCAATAGCAGAACAAAAAATGCCAGATTTAAATGCTGCATCTATAGAAGCTGCTATGAGCATGGTAAAAGGAACAGCACGTTCTATGGGTATAACTGTTGAAGAAGACCCTAATGCCAATGCATAATTAATAAAAATAAAATTTTTGGGAGAGTATTAAACTCGTTAGTACCAAGGGAGAATTAAGAATATCTCATATCTTAATATCTGCCTAGAAAGGAATAAAAAATGGGAAAAAGATATTTAGAGAGTGCAAAATTAGTTGAAAAAAATAAAAAATATTCAATTAACGAAGCATTAGAAATGATTGAAAAAATGCCAAAAGCAAAATTTGATGAAACAGTAGAATTACATGTTAGACTTGGAGTAGATTCTAAACATGCAGACCAACAAGTTAGAGGTACAGTAGTACTTCCAAATGGTACAGGTAAAACTTTAAAAGTTTTAGTATTTGCAAAAGGACCAAAAGCAGAAGAAGCTACAAAAGCTGGAGCTGATTATGTTGGAGCAGAAGAATTAATTCCAAAAATCCAAAATGACAATTGGTTTGATTATGACGTTGTAGTTGCTACACCAGATATGATGGGTGTTGTAGGAAGACTTGGTAAAGTATTAGGACCAAAAGGATTAATGCCAAACCCAAAATCTGGAACAGTTACTATGGATGTTACTAAAGCAATTGCTGAAATTAAATCTGGTAAAGTTGAATACAGATTAGACAAAACTAATATAATTCACTTATCATTTGGAAAAGTTTCTTTTGGAGCAGAAAAACTTCAAGAAAACTATCAAACAGTTATGGATGCTATTATAAAAGCAAAACCAGCAGCTGCAAAAGGTCAATATATAAAGAGTATAGCTGTTACAACAACTATGGGACCTGGAATTTCAATTCAAGAATAATTAAATATATAAGGCCAAAGACAGTAGGCATTTGTAAGTCCTACCGAGGTGTATAATAGAGAAAATAGGAACTCATTTTGCACCTTGAAAAGTGTCGAATGAGTTTTATTTATATTAAAAATGTTATTAATTTTAAAATTAAATATAAATTTGGGAGGTGAAAATAAATGGCAAATGAAGCAGTAATTAATCAAAAGAAAGAAGAAGTTTCAAAACTAGCAGAAGCTATGAAACAATCTAAATTAATTCTTTTAACAGATTATAGAGGAATAAATGTTGCAGATGTTACAGGTTTAAGAAATGATCTTAGAAATGTTAATGCTGAATACAAAGTTATAAAAAACAATATAACAAAAAGAGCATTAGCTGAATGCAAATTAGAAGGTTTAGATGATAAACTAGAAGGACCAACAGCAGTTATAATTTCAGGTGATGATTATCTTGAAGCTACAAAAATAATATACAAATTTAGCAAAGATAATGATTACTATAAAATTAAAGGTGGAGTTATTGAAGGAAAAGTAATGACAACAGAAGAAATCATTACTCTTGCAAAATTACCTTCAAGACAAGATTTACTATCTATGCTTGCTGGTGGATTACTTGCAAATATTTCAAAATTGGCTGTTGCATTGGAACAAGTACGTTTACAAAAGGAACAAGCCGAATAAAAACTAAAAAAAAATATAGAGTGGCGAGCTTAAATCGCTAAAATAAAAATATAATTAAAAGGAAGGATTTAAAATTATGAGTAAAGAAGAAATGATTGAAGAAATCAAAAAATTAACAGTAGTAGAATTAGCTGATTTAGTAAAAGCTATAGAAGAAGAATTTGGAGTATCTGCAGTTGCAGCTGCAGCACCAGCTGCAGGAGCTGCAGGAGCAGCTGCTGCTGAAGAAAAAACATCATTCAATGTTGTTTTAGTTTCAGCAGGAGATCAAAAAATTAAAGTTATTACAGCTGTAAAAAATGCTTTAGGATTAGGATTAAAAGAAGCTAAAGACTTAGTTGATGGAGCACCTAAAGTATTAAAAGAAAATGTTTCTAAAGAAGAAGCAGAAGAATTAAAAGCTAAACTTACAGAAGTTGGAGCTACAGTTGAATTACAATAATAATTGGTAATTAATAAATCTGAGAGTCATTGATGACTCTCTTTTTTTAGTCCTTTTTTAGTACTGTTCTAAAATAACTAATAAAGAATAAACTATAAAGAGGAAGGTTAGAGGAATATGATTATATACATCATTTTTATTTTTATGGGATTTTATTTATTGATAAAAGGAGCAGATTTTTTAGTTGATGGAGCAAGTAATTTAGCTAAAAAATTTCATATTCCTACAATAATAATTGGACTAACAATTGTTGCAATTGGTACTTCCATGCCTGAATTAATGGTAAGTTCAACAGCCTCTATTGAAGGACATTCTGATATGAGTATAGGAAATATTGTAGGAAGCAATATTGCTAATTTGTTTTTTATATTAGGAGTTTGTTCAATTATTAAGCCTTTAAAATTTCAAAAACAAACAGAATTTGTAGAAAACTTTGTAACTATATTTGCAACTATAATTTTACTTTTTTTTGGAAATAACACAAAAACAAATATAATTACAAGATTAGATGGAATTATTATGCTTGGATGTGCAAGTTCTTTTATTTTATATAATATTTATAGAGCAAAAAAAAACACTAAATCAATTATAGAATTACAAGAAGAAGAAAGTAGCAGTATAAGTATATTTAAATCTTTTTTTTATATTATAATAGGAATTTTAGCCCTCAAAATAGGAGGGGATGTAGTTGTAAAATATGCCTCAAAAATAGCTTATATACTTGGTATAAGCGAAAAAATTATTAGTATTACTATAGTTGCATTTGCAACAAGTTTACCTGAACTCTTAACATCTATAAATGCAACCATAAAAGACGAAACAGATATGGCAATTGGCAATATTATAGGTTCTCAAATTTTTAATGTTTTTCTTATAATTGGAATATCTGCGTTTTTATGTCCTATAAAGTATTCTTTACATTATAATTTTGATATATCAATACTTTTGATTGGTACAATTCTTTTTGCAATTTTTCCTTTTATAGGTAAGAAACATTATATGACAAGATTTAATGGAATAATATTTGTTTTAATCTATACATTTTATTTAATTTATATTATAATGTTTATAGCTTAGATTCATATTAAGTTGAGAAAATATATTTAAAAGGAGAAAAAGATAAAATGGTTTATGCAGATTTATTAAAAGAATTAAATAATGATTGGATTATTGATAAAAAGGTCGTATATCTATTATATAGAGTTTGTCAAGAATCAATGTATGATGTAAGAATTGATTATTTAACTGACGATATAAATTTACTTAAAAAAATATATTTCGGCTTTAAAAACATAGATATAGATGAAGACGACAATAGACTTGTATGCAATACGGCAGCACACCTATTACATGATTTGTTAAAAAGAGAGGGTATTAATTCTAGGGTTGTCTATAATGGAGATATTGAAATTGATGAAGATAATTGTCAACTACCAGGGGCAGAACTTATATATCAGGATGAAAATGGAAATTATAAATTTGTTAATGTTGTTATGAATTTATTCTATTGTAAATTAGATTTATTACCAATGTATTTTGGATTAGGCAAAGATAGTATAAGAAAGTATAAGATAGACGAACCGATTTGTGAATTAGAAGATGAAGAATTAATTAGAATTTGTACTGAATTAGGGATTTGTAAAGCTATAAGTTGGAAAAATTTTTTTTGTATGTTGAGAGATGAAATTAAGAGCAATAATACGTTTAGATCATATTTAGAAGAAAATGGTAATCAAAGTTTAAGTGATTTTGATGTCTTGGAGAGAAAGATTGATTTTATAAGTAAATGTATTCCTTGTAAAATTCGAAATGCAGGACCAAGTGAAGTGCAACATTTTTATATGCATATGCTTTGGAGATATGTTCTTAATAGAGATGAGCGAAAGAAGGATGTTAAAATGATGAGCTATTATAAAAGAGAGGGAGACGAAATTGATGTTATCAAAGTAATTCAAATATCCGATGATCAGAGGAGACATAAATACTATACATATGATAAAGAATTGCGTACATTTGTAAAAATGAAAAGTATCGAACAGTTTTTATCTACAGTAAATGGATATACATTATTTGATAAAGAAGATGAGTCGAAAAAAGGGAAAAAAAGGGAAACTAAGGATACCAAGATGGACGGAATTTTAGACAGCCATTAATTTTTTACTAATATGGAGTATCTATAATTAATTTGGAGAAACAGTATATGATTAAAAATATAATATTTGATTTATCTGAAGTTATTATTTCTGGCTATTATGGAGTAGAAAATGGAAAAAGGGGACGGAGAAAATTTTTCACAAATGAAAAATTTTCTCCGTCCCCTTTTTTCTTTTTTTCTCCGTCCCCTTTTTTCTCTTTTTGAATTATTAGGTTGTCAAAAAGGTCCGTCCCCATTGACATTATTTCACAACAACATTGTAAATTCTATTTTTAACATATATTTCTTTTACAATTGTTTTCCCTTCAAGCTTATCTTGTATTGCCTGATGTACTTTTTCTTTAATTGTAGCCTCATCTTCATCAGGAACAATTGATATATTTGCTCTAAGTTTACCATTAATTTGTATAGGTAAATCTATTTCTTGATCTATTGTTTTTTCTTCTTCATATTCAGGCCAACTATAAGTTGAAATTGCATTTTTAAATCCAATTAATTCATTAAGTTCTTCAGTTAAATGTGGGGCAAATGGATTTAATAAAGTTAAAAATGTTTTAAATTCAGCTTTGTTAATTCTCTTTAATTTGTAAAATTCATTAACCATTGTCATAAAAGTAGAAATACAAGTGTTAAATTTCATATCTTCAATATCTAAAGTTACTTTTTTAATAGCTTTATGCATCATATTTTCAGCTTCTTTAGAATAAGAATCACCATCTACCATCATATTTTGCATATTCCATACTCTATCTAGGAATTTTCCACAACCACGAATACTTTCCATAGACCATGCTGCAGTTTGATCAAATGGTCCCATAAACATTTCATATACTCTAAAGGTATCTGCTCCAAATTCATTTACTATATCATCTGGATTTATAACATTTCCTTTTGATTTAGACATTTTTTCTCCATTGGTTCCAAGTATCATACCATGTGAAGTTCTTTTAGCATATGGCTCTTTTGTAGGAACTACACCAATATCATATAAAAACTTATGCCAAAATCTCGAATAAAGTAAATGTAGGGTAGTGTGTTCCATTCCACCATTGTACCAATCAACAGGAGTCCAATATTCAAGAGCTTCTTTTGAAGCTAAAGCTTGATTATTATGTGGGTCCATATATCTTAAGAAATACCAGCTTGATCCAGCCCATTGTGGCATTGTATCAGTTTCTCTTTTTGCAGGTTTTCCACATTTTGGACAAGTTGTATTAATCCATTCTGTTTGTTTAGCAAGAGGAGATTCACCATTTTCTCCAGGTTTAAAGTCCTCAACTTCAGGAAGTGTTAAAGGTAAATCTTTTTCATCAATTGGTTGCCATCCACAACAATCGCAATAAACCATTGGAATTGGTTCGCCCCAGTATCTTTGACGAGAAAATACCCAATCACGTAGTTTGTAATTAACTTTTTTAGATCCAATATTATTTTTTTCTAAGTATTCAATTACTTTCTTTTTAGCATCTTCAACTGACAAGTCATTTAAAAATTCAGAGTTAATAAGTAGTCCAGTTTGAACATCTGTAAATGCTTCTTTAGATAAATCTACAGTTCCTTCAATTGGTTTTACGACTTGCACAATAGGTAAATTAAATTTAGTTGCAAATTCAAAGTCTCTTGTATCATGAGCAGGAACAGCCATAATTGCACCTGTACCATAGCTTGATAATACATAATCTGAAATCCAAATTGGAATTTCTTTATTTGTTAGGGGATTGATTGCTTTTATTCCTTTAATTTCGCATCCAGTTTTTTCTTTATTTAATTCTGAACGCTCGAAATCTGATTTTAGAGCTGATTTATTCTGATAATCTTTAACTTCTGCAATATTTGTGATCCTGTCACTTAATTTATTAATTAATTTATGTTCAGGTGCAATAACCATATATGTTGCACCAAATAAAGTATCTGGTCTTGTAGTATAAACTAAAAGTTCTTCATCAGAATTTGCAATTTTAAATTTAACCTCAGCACCTTCTGAACGACCTATCCAGTTACGTTGTTGAATTTTTATTTTATCTAGGTAATTTACATCATCTAAATCATCTATAAGTCTTTGAGCATATTCGGTTATTTTAAGCATCCATTGAGATTTTTCTTTTTGAACAACTGGACTACCACATCTTTCGCAAACACCATTAACAACCTCTTCATTTGCAAGACCTACTTTACAACCTGTACAGAAGTTAATTGGCATTGTGGCTTTATATGCTAAACCTTTTTTGAAAAGTTGAATGAAAATCCATTGTGTCCATTTATAATAATTTGGGTCTGTTGTATCAACACATCTTGACCAGTCAAATGAAAATCCTAAAGATTTTAATTGTGCAGTAAAGTGTGCAATATTTTGTTCTGTAGTTATTTTTGGATGTACATTAGTTTTAATAGCATAATTTTCTGCAGGTAAACCAAATGCATCAAAACCAATAGGATATAATACATTATATCCTTGAAGACGTTTTTTTCTAGCGACAATATCTAAGGCAGTATAGCTTCTAGGGTGACCAACGTGAAGTCCTGCTCCAGATGGATATGGAAATTCTATTAGTCCATACCATTTTTTCTTAGTATAGTCAGTAGATGCATTAAAAGTTCCTTCTTTTTCCCATTTATTTTGCCACTTTTTTTCTATGTATTTAAAATCATATCCCATAATAATATCTCCTTTATACTTTATTAAAGTTTAAAAAATTATATATCAAAAAAGCTTATAAGTCAAGGTTTTAGTGCTTTTTTATTGATATAACTAGCAATATCACAGGTACCGGAGATTTTTGAATGGTGAATCCAAATTTCTCCGGTACTTATAACTAAATTATACTCTTTATTTTTTCAACAATCATATTCAATGCTACTTGGTTATATCCGCCTTTTGGAACAATTATATCTGCATATTTTTTGCTTGGTTCTACAAATTGTTCATGCATAGGTTTTACAGTCGTACAATATTGTTCAATAACAGATTCTAAAGATCTTCCGCGTTCTTGAACATCTCTTGTAAGTCTTCTTATAAATCTTATATCTGCATCTGCATCAACAAATATTTTTATATCCATCATGTCTCTTAATGTTTTATTTTCAAAAAGTAAAATACCTTCTACAATAATAACTTTTTTTGGAACGACAGGATAGGTTTGTTTTTCTCGTAAATGTTCTACGAAAGAATAGCTTGGTCTTTGTATTGTTTCTCCAATTTTTAATTGATTTAAATGTTTTATTAGTAAATCTGTTTCAAAAGCATCTGGATGATCATAATTTAGTTTTGTTCTTTCCTCAAAAGGTAGTTGTTCATTGCTTTTATAATAATAATCATGTGATATCATTGTAATATTATGTTTAAATTCTTTTTCTATATTCTCTGCAAGTGTACTTTTTCCTGAACCGGTACCACCAGCAATACCAATAATTATAGGATTAAATTCCATATAAATACCTCCTAAAAATATTATATATATTTTAACTCAAAAATTCACTAAATGCAACAAAATTCGACAAAAAGTACAAATGAATTATTTTAATAGAAAAAACATGTAAAGTTTGTGTACTATGATTCTATAATTATTGTTACTGGGCCATCATTTAATAAACTAACTTTCATATCTGCACCAAAAATACCTGTTTCAACAATAGAAATTTGTTTTTTACATTCTTGAACAAAGTATTCATATAAGGGAATGGCAATATCAGGTTTTGCTGCATCTGAAAAAGAAGGTCTATTTCCACTTTTTTTACAATCGCCATATAGTGTGAATTGTGAAATAATTAGAAGCTCTCCATTAACATCTTTTAAGGCTAAATTCATTTTGTCATTATCATCACTAAATACTCTTAGATTTATCAATTTGTGCACTAAGTAATCTGCATCCTGCTTGGTATCTGATGATTTAATTCCAAGTAACACTAAAAAGCCATTATTTATTTTTCCAACAGTTTTATTTTCTACATCAACACTTGCATTTTTTACTCTTTGTATAACTAATTTCATATTATTAATTCCTTTCAATTATATATTTTTATCAAAAAGTGTAAGATATGTCAAGAAATTTTTTGTCATTAGGGACAGTCCCGCGTGAAAAAATTTCTAGTTGTAACATAAATGTAATAAAAAATTAATAAAATTGTAACAAAACAAATAAAAAAACTGAAAGTAACTAAAATTTCAAGGTTTTTATTTGTTTGTAGTATATTATTAAATATGTAAATTAATAATACTACATAAACTTTCAAATATAATCTATTTAAGCATTATAGCGTCTTTATTATTTTCAAAAACAGAAAGCTTATACATTTGACAAACAGTTGATTTTACTATAAAATTTGAGAAAATGATATTTTATTAATTTACATATTTAATAATATATGGACATAAAAAATTATACACAAGTAGAAAAATATATTAATGTCATATAAAAGAAGGGGGAAAAAGAAAAAATGAGTAAACACAAGAAAAATAAAAATTCTGGAATCACACTGATAGCATTGGTTGTTACAATTATTGTATTATTAATTTTAGCAGGAATATCTATTCAAATGCTAACAGGAGATAATGGAATAATAAAAAGGGCAGGAGAGGCAAAGGAAACGACAGATATAGCAGAAATAAAGGAAAGAATAAATTTAAAAATGGCAGAAGCACTAATAAATTACTATACACCATCTTCAAATCCTGCAGAAGACAATAAAACAGATATTATAAAAAAAATGGTAACTGATTTAGCAAATGAATATACAGATGGAGATATAACTGGCAAAGAAAAAGAAAATGATGATTATAAAATTGCAATCGAAGGAGATGGAGAAGGAGCTAGAATATTTATAACATCTAATAAACAACCTAATCTAAAAATATCAGGAATAATGCAAAACAATGGAACAATAATGTGGGGGAAAAAACCTGTTATAGAATTATATAATAAAGGTAAGATAAGCCCGTATGCGGGTGATTTTATACAACTTCCTAATCAAGGAATTTATTCTTGTGGATGGGTTAAAAAAAATGCAGATAATATACAAATGCATAGAAAAACGACTACTTCTATACAAGGAAGTGGCGACTATAACGCAAATACATGCTTTTCAACTAAAATGATTGATTTAACAGGGTATACGAGAGTTGTGTTTAAGTTTTCAACATTAAAAATAAGCTCTGCCGATTATAGCAACAATAGATCAACTACATTTTCAATGATTTTGACAACTGATATTACAGGGAACAATGCAGCATGGAATAATAGAAAAAAGCAACATAGTTTAGTTAGTCCAGATATTTATAAAGCAGTATTAGATGCTCCTGGAACATATATATTAGATATTACTGGATTTGATTCAAATGCATATATCGGAATGATAGATCGAGGTTCTCATTGGTCAAATCAGGGTACAGATGCGGTTTGTACATCAATTTCAATCGAATAATTTTTTATACGGAGGACAGTCCCAAATGAAAAATTTCTAGTTGTAACAAAAATGTAATAAAAAAAATAAAATTGTAATAAAACAAATAAAAAACTTGAAAGTTACTAAACTTTTGAGTTTTTTATGTTTGTAGTATATTATTAAATATATAAATTAGTAATAATATAAAAGTAATCAAATAATCTAATTTATATATTCTATAATTTTTATTATTTTTTTATAAAATATATCTTATCAATATTAACATTTATGCTTGACTTTTTTTATTTAATAGTATAAAAATATATAGAAAATTATAAAAGAAAGAGGTAATTGATAATGGAAAAAAATAGAGGATTTGAAATAGCAAAAGGATATGAAGACAAGGGAATTAATTTACCAGAAAGAAAAACAAAATATTCTGCTGGATATGATATGGAAGCTGCAGAAGATGTGGTTATACCAAGCTTTAAAAAAGGTAATAACCCTACATTTATAAAAACAGGAGTAAAAGCTTATATGGGAGATAATGAATATTTAATGCTTGCAAATAGAAGCTCTAATCCAAAGAAAAAGGGGCTAATTTTAGCAAATAGTGTTGGAATAATAGATAAAGATTATTACGAAAATCCTGATAATGACGGAGATATTATTTTTGCTTTTTATAATATTAAAGAAGAAGATATTGAAATAAAAAAAGGGGAAGTTATAGGGCAAGCTATTTTTATGCCATTTTTAGTTGCAGACAATGATAATGCAGAAGGAATAAGAACAGGTGGATTTGGATCTACAAATATAAATAAATGATGTGTAACATCGGCAGATTTATGGAGAAGGTAGTTATGAAAACGATTATTAATTTTTGTCAAAAGCATAAAGTATTAATTTTTGAAATTATAGCAATTAGCTTAATTGCTATATTTTCATTTAGTTTAGCTCCGAAAATACTACAAAATGATACATTTTACACAGTGGCTATTGGAAATTTAATTAGGCAAAATGGTATAGATATGAAAGACCATTTTTCTTGGCATGAGGATTTGCCATATACTTATCCACATTGGTTATATGATGTAATAATGAGTTTTATATATAATATTGGTGGATGGCAGGCAATATATATATCTGTATGTGTCTTATCTATTGTACTTGGAATCACAATTTATGAAGTTAATAAAAAGCTTAATAAAAACCAAATTTTGTCAGCAATTATAGCATTGGTATCTATGTATCTTTTAAAAAACTATATTGCTGCAAGAGCACAACTTGTAACATTTATAATTTTTGTATGGGTAATATTTTTTATAGAAAAATTTTTGGAGAACCCAAAAAAAATTGGATATGCAATTGGAATTGTTTTAAGTTCAATTTTAATTGCAAATCTTCATGTAGCTGTTTGGCCATTTTTATTTGTCATTTTTTTACCATATATTGCAGAGTATATTATAGCAATTTTGGCAGATATTATTATATTTAGAAAAATGGAAATATTTCAAAAAAAATGGAAGATTAAGCATACAAAAAACAATGAAGATAAAGTACAAAAACTAAAATCAAAATTGGATGAAATATATATATCAAATGAAAAAAGAAAAAAATACAGAGAAGAACAAGAACCATATAAAATTACATTCAAAAGAAACAAAAATATTAAATGGCTTATAGTTGTAATGTTAATTTGCGCTTTAACAGGATTTTTAACACCACTTGGAACAACACCATATACTTATTTATATAATACAATGCAAGGAAATACAACAAGTAATATAAATGAACATTTACCATTAACACTTATTAATGATATTCCTATATTTTGTACAATAATAATTATTATTGCAGTATTGACATTTACCAAAAGTAAAATACGATTAGCAGATTTATTTATGATAGGTGGACTTACTTTTCTTATGTTCTCATCTAAAAGGCAATCAACAATGTTTGTATTATTTGGTTCAATAATTTTAAATAGATTAATTACAAATACTATGGAAATTTATGGGAAAGAAAAAATTGAAATACTTGCAAAAAAACTTATAAATATATTTACAATAGTTATGATAGCAATACCCACAATATATTATAGTTATAAAAACATAAAAAACAAAAAAAATAATTCATATATAAGCGAATTTTCATATCCTGTACAAGCTTCAGAATGGATATTAAAAAATTTAGATGTAAATAACATTAAATTATTTAATGAATATAATTATGGTAGTTATCTGTTATATAAAGGAATACCTGTATTTATTGATTCAAGAGCAGATTTATATGCACCAGAATTTAATAAAAATAAAGATATTTTTATGGATTTTATAAACACATCCAATATTGGAAGATACTATGGAAAAACATTTAAAGATTATAATATAACACATATAATATTATATAAAAATGCTAAAATTGCAATGTTAATTGATGAGGCTGATCAGGAAAAATATAATAAAATCTATTCAGATGACTATTTTGTTATATATGAAATCGTTAAATAAACGCTGTGAAAGGAAATGACTTATGGATAATAGACCAATAGGAATATTTGATTCGGGTTTGGGTGGTATAACAGTATTAAACGAGCTTAAAAAGACATTGCCACAAGAAAATTATATTTATTTGGGAGACACATTAAATTTTCCATATGGAAGTAAAACAAAAGAACAAATAATAGAATTTTCGGAAAAAAATACACAATATTTAAAATCTCAAAATGTTAAAATGATTGTAATAGCTTGTGGAACAGCAACATCCCAAGCTTTAGATGAAATAAAATCAAAATATAATATTTATATTGAAGGAATAATTGAACCTACTGTTGATTATGTAAAAAACGAAAAAATAACTAAAATTGGAGTAATAGGAACAGAAGGAACTATAAAAAGTGGAGCTTGGGGAAAATACCTTAAATTAAAAATACCTAATATTGAAGTAATAAATCAAGCATGTCCTATACTTGCAGAAATTGTAGAAGAAAACAAAGCAAAAACAAAAGAAGCACAAGATGCAATACATAATTATATGAAAATTTTTAAAGAAAACAATGTTAAAAATCTTATTTTAGGATGTACACATTATTCTATTATAGAAGAATTAATAAAAAAAGAATTTGATTATGATGTAAACCTTATAAATACAGGTAATACAATTGCTTCAAAAATAAAGCAAGAGTTAACAAAGAGAAAGATGTTAAACAAAGCTAATCAAAATAATATTAAAATTGTAGTTTCAAAATATGAGAAAGGGTTTGAAAAAAGCATAAAAAACTTACTAAAATCAGCTAAAACCCTTGACATTACATATTTTAACTAATATAATGTAAAAAATACTAAATCAACACTAAAAGGAGTAACAAATGGCAGAATTTGAACAAAAGGATTATAGACAGCAATTAACACAAATGTCAGATGAAAATTTACTACAGCAAGCAATAAAAGAACAAAATAATGTTGCATTAAACTGTTTAATAGACAGATATAAAGATATGATAAACATAAAAGCAAATAAATTTTTTATGGTAGGCTCTGAAAAAGAAGATATGTTACAAGAAGGTTATATTGGACTATATAAAGCTGTAAAATCATACAACAATCAAATGAAAAACTCATTTAAAACATTTGCAGGATTATGTATAGAAAGGCAAATGATTACTGCTGTAAAAAATTCAAATCGTCAAAAACATATACCATTGAATTCTTCAGTATCATTAAATGCCGAAGCCTATGATGATGAAGGGGATACTCAAGTAATAGATGTACTAGATACTAGAAAAACTGGAGAAGATCCGCTTGAAATAGTAGCAAAAAAAGAGTATTTTTCAGTAGTTGAAAAAGAGATAAATACTAGTTTGAGTGAATTTGAAAAGCAAGTACTTTCACATTATAAAAATGGTGAAAGCTATGCTCAAATTGCAAAATTTTTAAATACAAAAATCAAATCAGTAGATACTGCAATACAAAGAATTAGAAAAAAAGCACAAAAAATAAAGAATAAAATAGAAACAGAATAACAGTAAATACTTTGTTTCAACAATTATAATCTTACAAAGATTAAGTCAAGGGAGTAAAAATGAAAGAAGAATTTTTAAGATTATTAAGAAGCACTAATAGAGAAAATATAGAAGAACTAATAGAATTTATAACAAAAACAGATTTCTTTGAAGCACCTGCAAGTACAAGATTTCATGGGGCAAGAGAACATGGATTATTAGAGCATAGTATGAAAGTATATGAAATTCTAAAATATAAAGTAGAACATTCTGTAATAGACATTAAAACACCACAAGAATCAATAATTCTTATAGCCTTACTTCATGATTTATGCAAAGCAAATTATTATAAAATAGATTACAGAAATGCAAAAAATGCACTAGGAGTATGGGAAAAAGTTCCTTACTATACAGTAGATGATACAATTCCATATGGACATGGCGAAAAATCTGTAATGATGATTACAGAATATATTAAATTAACACCAGAAGAAAAATATGCAATTCGTTGGCACATGGGCTATACAGAACCTAAGGAATTATATAATACAATAGGACTAGCATACACAAAATATCCAATTGCATTATTAACAAATGAAGCAGATTTAGAAGCAACTTATTTTTTTGATACATAATAAGGAAAAATTTTGGTCCTGTGTAACCAAAATTTATGAAATTATTATTATGAAAAGGGGATTAAACATGAACAAAACTGAACCACGTACACTTCCTGGTTTTATGGAATTATTGCCACAGGAGCAAATATTATTTAATCAAATAAGAGAAACAATAAAAAAGAATTATGAGAAATTTGGATTTTTACCACTAGATACACCTGTAATAGAAGATTCAAATGTGCTACTTGCAAAAGCAGGAGGAGAAACAGAAAAACAAATCTACAGATTTACAAAAGGAGAGAATGACTTAAGCCTAAGATTTGACTTAACTGTTCCACTTGCTAAATATGTTGCAAAAAATTACGGTGAACTTGCATTTCCATTTAGAAGATATCAAATTGGAAAAGTATATAGAGGTGAACGTCCTCAAAAAGGAAGATATAGAGAACTATATCAATGTGATATTGATATTATTGGAGATGGAGAATTATCAATAATAAATGATGCTGAACTTCCAAATGTAATTTATAATACATTTAAGGAGCTTGGATTTGGAGAATTTACAATTTGTATTAATAACAGAAAAATTTTAAATGGATTATTTGAAAGCTTAGGCCAAAAAGAAAATGCCGGAGAAATTTTAAGAATAATAGATAAAATAGAAAAAATAGGAAAAGATAAAGTAATTAAAGAGCTTGAAGAATTAGGTGTTGAAAAAGAAAACATTGAAAGCATAATTAACTTTATCGAAATTAATGGTACAACAGATGAAAAATTTGCAAAGCTTGATGAATTAAAAATAACAAATGAAGTTTTTGTTACGGGTTTACAAGAACTTAAAGAAGTAGTTAAATATATAAGGTTTTTCGGGGTTCCAGAGGAAAACTTTAAAATAGATTTAACAATTGCAAGAGGTTTAGACTATTATACAGGAACAGTATATGAAACATTTTTAAATGAATATAAATCATTAGGAAGTATATGCTCTGGTGGAAGGTATGAAAATTTAGCAGAATATTATACAGACAAAAAACTTCCTGGAGTCGGAATATCAATAGGTTTAACACGTTTATTTTATCAATTAAATGAAATAAAACTAATAGAAGCAAAAAAGAAATCAATAGCAGATATATTAATAATATCTATGACAGAAAATTTTGCTTATGTTGCAAAAATCGCAGAAAAATTTAGATGCGAAGGCAAAAATGTTCAAATATATTATGAAGATAAAAAAGTAAAAGCACAATTTAAATATGCAGATAAGCTTCAAATTCCATATACTATAGTTATTGGAGATGATGAGGTAAATTCTGGAACATACACAATAAAAAATATGGAAACAGGAGAACAAGTTGTAAATAGTTGTCAATAGGGACGGACCTTTTTGACAACTTTTTGTTAATTAATAAAAAAATGCTTGCGACAGTTTATGGAGTAGATGTTCGAACATTTACATGTGCTTTTAATACAAACGTTACAATTCACGGTTTATTATAAATTAGCCCTGCCTAAAGTTTATATATTTATTTTTATTCGTAAATCCCTTCTTTCTAACAAAAATGTAATCAAATATGAAATTTTTTTAACGGAAGTCAAGCTTCCTAAAAATTCTCATATTTGAAAACATTTTGTAAGAAAATGGTCCCCGCACAAGTTTACTCTAAAAATAAATATATAAACTTGGCGTGGGCTTTTAGCAATTTGACCGTGAATTGTAACATACAAACAGTAGTTATAAAAGATTAACATAACCTGTTGACTTTGGTACACTAATATGATATAATTTTTACCAGTTGAAACATTCAGAGAAACTTGATAAAATATTACAATTGGCAATATCCTATCAAGTTTTTCTATGAGACAATAATAGATAGGAGATTAAAATGAGATGGTTAGATATAATCAATAGATATAACGAATATGTTAATACTAAAAAAATAACATCAAGCTCTACTCAAGAAGATTGCTACAAAGTACTTTCATATATAGGAAACATTAAAGGTAAAGATTTTGGTAGTTCTTACTTTTTGGTGAAAGACTTATTTGAAACAGTTATTTTTAGGGACGGAACAAGCTATGTTGTATTCGATTATCTATTAGAAGAAGTGTGTAGAAATACTTTAGATTTAGAAATAAAAAGCTATGAACTACTTTTTGTAATTGCTTTTGACAATAATGGAAGTGAAGTGAAATATGATCCTGTAGAATTTATTACTCATGTACGAAGTAAAGTGAGTAAAGAAATTTTATTCAATTTATGTAAAGAAACTTTTTATAACGGCAAGCTAAATAAAGATGAATTAAATAGATTAGTAAAAGAATTAGGTAAAGACGATATGGTAAAATTATTTTTAGATATTGATATTTCTAAAAGACCTATTGGTGAGGAAAAAGAACATACAGAACACCGTTACATTCTTAATCCGTACTTTGAAAAAAAGGTTTCATATTCATATAATGAATATATAGCTGAATTATTACAAAAGTATTTATCACCTGAAGAGCAATTTGATTTTGTATTTAAAAGACACTTTTTTAATAGGGAAAATGATAAAAGTGAAAATTGGGGATTGAGTTATTACTTAATAGACCGGTTGGGATAATGATGAAAAAAAATTTGACGCTATTAGAAAGGGATATATTTTAAGTGAACCGCATATTAAGGAATTATTAAAAAATATTTCGCAAGAAATAATTGATCAATATATTAGATTAAAGCCTAGTTTTGGGATGATAGTTGATGAATATATTCTAAATGCTATTGAATGGAATATGGAACAAGAACGAACTAAAAAGTTTTTAAAAGAGACTAATAATGAACTTTTATATGAAATAGGAAGACGTTTACCAAAGAATCAAATAATAGACTTTCTGAAACAGTATAGTAGTAGACTAGATAAACAGAGGATATATAACATAGCTGTAGAAATACCACCAAATAGATTATTAGAATTTTTTAAATTAAAAATTTTAGAAAGTGAAGTTTATATAGGTTTATTAGCTAGACAATTACCAAAAGAAGATTTAATTGAGTTCTTTAATATGAATTTTTTAAGAAATTATGAAGATGATATAGTGGAAATAGCTACAAATTTAGACCCAAAAGATGTAATAGAATTCTTTAAAATGGGATTATTGAAAAACAAGAAAAATATAGTAGAACTAGCTAAAAAATTACCACCAAATGATATCCTTCAATTTCTTGAAATGAAATTACTGTATGTCAAAGATGAAAAAGAAATAGCAAAACTAGCTGAAAAATTACCACCTGAAGAATTTTTACAGTTTTGGAAATTAGAATTAGTACATGATTTGGAACTTCTAAAACCTATAATAGAAAGAATTCCAGATACCTATTTGGATAGTTATATAAAAAGTATAGATAATTATGCTCTTAAGGAGCTTTTATTAGAAGCAATTAAAGATAAAAATATAAGTACTAGAATAAGAGCAAGTTTAGATCAAGAGAGAAAAAATGCAGAGTTATTAGAGTCAATGCAGAATTTTGCACAAACTGCTACTCCAGCACAATTGGAACAAATGGGACTCATATTTAGTAATATATCTAAAGGAAATCCAAAAAAGGAAAAACAAGGTCATAAATGAAAGTAAAATATAAAGTTTTATAAATATATATAAGGAATGAGAGGGATAATGGAAAATAATATAAATAAAGCATTTGCTGAGGTATATGATATATTAATGCATTTAGGTCCAGAGTTAAAAAATAAAGTATCAACTAAATTTATAGAGGTAATTAAAACAAATAGGGATATACGGATATAAAGTTAATATAGATTACTCTCAAAATCTTGAAAATCAAGAATTATTACAAGAAACAAAAACTATATTAGGACTAATATACAGAGACTTTTTATGTGATGAAGAAAAGAGAAAAGAACTGATTAAAAAAGAAAGAAATGAATTTATAGAATACCAAAAAGAATTAAGAGAAAAATACAATCCTGATAATTTATTTAAAAAGAGAAAATAGACTTTATTGATAATTTTTATAAGAAAATAAAAAGGAGAAAATAAGATGAGTGAAAAATATGTTTGGAACTTGGGCTTTTATAGTATTAGAAAAATAACTGAGAATTTGTCTTTTGATGATATTGTGAAATATCTGGCAAGAATGGATGAACAAAAATGGGCAAGAATATTAAAAAGAAAATTAAACACTAGAAATGAAATAGATAGAGAATTTATTCGTTTACATTCATATTATGATGAATATGGATCAAATACGACATACAGATATAATGATTATACATCATTTGATAGAACTATTGCAGCAATAATAAAAATGATAAAAGAGCATTCATGGTTTGATTCTGATGATATCGAACGGTTCATTAGGATGGTTTAAAGGACTATATCAGTATATATTTCATAAAAATAATATTACAGATGAATATATAGAATATTTATATGATGCATGTAAGTTTATTTTTCAAGAATTTTATATAGAAGATTTTCTTATAGGCGTAAACAAGGAATATTCAAAAGATGTAGTAATTTCACTTCTTAGTAAAAGATTTAGAGAAATTGATCCTAATTATTTTGGATTGGAAAAAAGATATTATACTAATTCTTTAATAAAAACATTTGGAAGTATTGCAAAAAAATTAAAATTATCAGAAGAAGATATATTTGATTTTTTCTTAAATCTTGAATTTGTTCCAGATGACCAATATAAGATAGATGATTATTTTGGTAACATTAAATTAAAGATTAGAAGTGTTATTGAAGCAATAGGAGAAATACTAACAGAAAGACAACAATATGAACTTGTGAAAAAAATTTTAAGTTTGAAAAGTGAAGATGAGAGTATACAACTGTTTGCTGCTAAATTGGTAGAAAGCTTAAAAATGGAAAAAAAACAGTCGAACTCTCTTGAAAATCTTGATGATTTATTAAAAAAAACAATACAAAGTTTATCTTTAGAAACAAGGGAACTTTGGGTGAGAGAAGAAAATTGTCCTCAAGAAGTATATGAAACTCTTACATGGTCAATGAGAGAAAAATTAACCATAGAACTACTAGATAATAAAAAGTTTTTTATAGGAAGATATCTATCTCCATATGAATTATTAGAATTTTTTACAACTTATGGATATCGTATTCAAGAAGAAGGAGAACAAAATTTAATAAATGAATTATTAGAAGAATTACCACTGAGGTATATAGTAGACTTTCTTAAGTTAGATTTATTAACTGATAATGAAAAAGAAATAAAGGATAAATTAGTTATGAAAATACCTTTAATCGATTTAATAGATTTTTTGAAGTCTGGATTATTAAAAGATGATGAAGAGAAAGCCTTAGTTATTAATGAGATTTGGAGTGAGTTTATTAGTGGTTATAATAAGACAAAAAACGATAGATATTATGGTGCTGAAACAGAGAATAAAGAAAAGTATCAAAAGGGTCTTGCTATTTTGAAAGAAATATTAAACGGTGGATTTATTAAAAAATATCAATTATTAGAAGTAACATTTAAGTCTATATCATCATTTTATGATTTGAGCCAATTTGTTGACGCTACAGATAATATTAATTTACAAATTGCGTATGCTAAAGCATTCCCTGATTATAAAGGTGCTCAAGAATTACTTGAAAAAGCAAATAAAAGAAAAGAAGAAATAAAAAATAACGAACAATTTTTAAGAGCATTTGAAATTTTTGCAGAAACTGCTACTCCTGAACAAAATGAAAGAATGGCCCAAATATTTAATAAATATAGAAGACCTCCTTCAAGGAAAAGAGAAGATTAAACATCAGTATTTGATTTTATATAAGCAATAGATATGTTAAATAGGTCTTTTATTTCTCTTGAAGGAATTTGTTATTTGAATATTTGAAAAAACTAGTTGTCAAAAAGGTCCGTCCCTATTGACAACTATTTTAATTCAATTATAGTTACTCCCATTTCACCTTCACCATAAGTACCTGTGCGGTAAGACTTTATACGTTTATTATTTTTTAAATGTGATCGTATTGCTTGCCTTAATTTCCCTGTGCCTTTTCCATGAACAATTCTTGCTGTTTGAAGTTTTGCTAAGAAGCAATCATCTATAAACTTGTCTACTAGCGGAATTGCTTCATCAACAGTTAAGCCTATTACATTAATTTCGGAATTTGCTGTCCTGGTTTTTGAAACTTTTGGATTTGATTTAATTTCGGCTTTTGTTAAATCATTTTTTATATTTCGTGGAAGCTCTAAATATTTTATATTTACCTTTGTTTTAATTAATCCAATTTGAACTTGAACTTCATCTGATTTATTTTTGTTTGAAACTATAATTCCATTTTGTTCTAAATTTGTTATATATACTTTTTGACCTGTTTTTATTAAATCAGGAGAGATAGGGTTTACAGCAACATTTTCGACTTTATCTTTTATTGATTTTTCCTTAATAGAGGTATGTATTTTATTTCTCAAATTGTTTAATTTATCAATACTTTCAGATTCACTTTCAATTTGTCTCATTTCGTTTATCAATTTTGTAGCTTCTTCTTTGGCATCTAATAAAATATCTCTTGCTTGAGTTTTAGCTTTATCAATAATTTCACGTTCTTGGTTTTTTAGTTTCGAATCATCTCTTTCTAGACTTTTTCTTAATAATTCAACTTGATTTAAATTCTTTTCAATTTCCTCTTTAGTTTTTTCTATGCTTATTTTATCATCATAAATTTTCTTCAATAATTCTTCAAATTGAACATCATTTTTATTCATAAGAGATTTAGCTTTGTCTATTATTTCTGTTTTAATACCAAGTTTTTCACTTATAGCAAAAGCATTACTTTTACCAGGAATTCCTAATAATAGTTTATATGTAGGCTTTAGGTTTTCTATATCAAATTCAACACTTGCATTTTGTACGCCATTATTTAACATTGCATAACGTTTTAACTCTTGGTAGTGTGTAGTTGCAATAGTTAAAATATTATTATTTTTAAAATATTCTAAAATACTAATAGCAAGATTTGCTCCTTCTATAGGGTCTGTTCCAGAACCTAACTCATCAACTAATACAAGTGAGTTTGAAGTAGCGGTATTTAATATTTTAGAAATATTTATCATATGACTAGAAAAGGTACTTAATGAATCTGAAATACTTTGGTCATCTCCTATATCAGCAAATATTTCATCAAAAACATATATACTTGAATTTTCAGATGCCGGAATATTTAAACCTGAACATGCCATAAGTTCAAGTAAACCGACAGTTTTTAGACATACAGTTTTACCACCTGTATTAGGACCTGTAATAATAAGTAATGTAAAATCTTTTCCAATATTAATACTAGTTGGAACAACCTTTTCTTCTGCAATTAGTGGGTGTCTTGCATTTATCAAATTTAAAAATTTTTCATCATTAATAATAGGTGTTATGGCATTTATGGAATTTGAATATTTTGCTTTTGCAAAAATAAAGTCAAGTGTTCCAATAATTTGGGCATCTTGCTTAATTTCTTCTGTATAGGCAAAAAGAATAGAACTTAAACTAAACAAAATTTTCTCAATTTCAGCATTTTCTTCAATTTTTAAATTATTTAGTTCACTATTTAAATCAAATACAGCAACAGGTTCTATAAATACAGTAGAACCACTTTGGGAAATATCATGTACAAAGCCTTTTATATTTGATCTATATTCTTGTTTTACAGGAATTACATATCTATTGTTTCTAAGTGTAACAACATTTTCTTGAATATATTTTGAATATGTAGAAGAGTGTAATAAAGTAGTTAGTTTAGATTTTATATCTTGCTCTAATTTATGTTCTTTTCTCCTAATGTTAGATAGTGTATTTGAAGCATTATCAGCAATTGTATTTTCATCTAAAACAGATTTTTTGATTTTTTCAATAATTTCTAAATTACTATAAAGACACTCAAAATAATTACTTAATTCTAAATATTCTTCACTATCTTTGAAGTCTGAAAAGTAATTAGTTAGCTCATAAGACATTTCTAAAATATTACATATTGAAAGTAAAGCTTTTGCAGAAATAGAACTTGAGCTTTCTAATGATTTTATATAAAAAACTATATCATCAATTTCAGAAATAGGTGGAGCAGAGTTTCTTTGAATTAAGCTAACTGCTTCCATGGTTTCAGATAGTGTTTTTTCAACATTATTTCTATCAGATGAAGGAAGAAGAGATAAAGCTAAATCTTTGCCGATATATGTATGGCAAAAAGATGCTAGTTTTTCTAAAATTTTATTGTATTCTAATTTTTCTAAATATATTTGATTCATGTTTTTTGTTCCTTGTATATAAATTTTCTTCTTAATAGTTGATATATATAAATTTACTTGAATTTCTAAATATATTCCAATCGCATTCGAAACTTTCATAAATTTATATATATCAACTATTATAAAATATTATCCCACAAAATATTGAAAAAATCAATTAAAATTGCTAAAATTAGAAGAAGTTGTGCTATAGAATATTACATTTCACATAATAGTATTAAAGTACATAATAAAAATAATTTATTGAAGCGAATGTGAAACAATCTAGCGTAATTTCTTAATCAATTTTAGGACAAGAGTTCATTTTGCGAAGCAACAATGGAAGGGAGTCCAAAAATTGATTTAGAAATTAGCGTCGATTGGCTGAAACCGAGCGAAATCAATTATTTTTATTATGTACTTAGAATATAAAATGTGGATTGTAATAAAAACACATAGATGGAGAAAGTTTTAAATGGAAGAAAAATTAAAAGAACTATATAATGAGTGTGTTAAAGAACTACAATCAATTGGTATAGAAATAAATGAAGATAAAATAGGACAAATCAATATAAGTTTAGCAAAAAGAAAAGCTTTAAGATATGGTTGTTGCAAGCAGGAAGAACCTGTTAAAAATGAATTTCATTATATAAAAAGAGGCAGAAGAAAATACAAAATATATGATAAATTTTTAAAACATAATATAGAAATTTCAAAATGGGTAATGGATTTAGATGAAAATATTATAAAAAATACAATAATACATGAAATAATTCATTGTTTTCCATATTGTAATAACCATGGTAAAGAATTTAAAAAGTATGCAAATTATATAAATGAAAGATTGCCTTACAATATAACTAGATTAGGAAACAAAAAAGAGGACTTTAAAAAAAGTAACCAGGAATATAAAGAAGAAAACAATTATAAATACAAAATTGTATGTGAAAAATGTGGTTATATATATTTAAGAAAAAGGTTAAAAAAGAATTTTATTAATAAATACAGATGTGGAGTATGTAATGGAAAACTTAAAATAATTATTGATATTTTTAAATGATTATTATATAATATTTCACAAGGAGTGAAAAGATATGTCACATAAGAAAATTATTCAACTAATTACAACTAATTCAATAATTGCAGCAGCTAATATTGCTGTATTTTCAAAAGCTTTTTTAGGATTCTCGCTATTTGCAGGAACAACTTTAGCTATGAGTACAGCATGGTTTACAGTTGTTGCAAGTTTATTTTCATTTACCTATTTTAATAGAAAAATATTAGTACCTTCTAACAGTTATTCAATTATACCTAGTAAAATAGGATCTTTAGATGATTGTGTAGTTTACTTTGAAGAAGCAATTCAAAATGGAGATGTTTTTGATCAAGATATTCTTAAAAACCTAGAACAACTTAAAAGATTTAAAAGAAAAAGAAATATAATCAATAAAGTTTTACTTCAGAAATTCTCTTCACAGGAATTAACCTTTAAAAAATTTGATACTGTACTGAATGAAGTAGAAAATATTATGTATCTAAATATGCAAAGTATACTAAATAAAATAGCAGCTTTTGATGTAGAAGAATATGAAAGTTTGCAAAAAAGAGGATTTCCAAAAGAAGAAGTATCAGAAGATAAAATGAATTTATATAACGAATATATAGAATTTGTTAAAAATGCTACAAAAATAAATGAAGAAATATTGTTGAAATTAGACAAAATATTATTTGAAGTTTCAAAATATAATAGTATAGAAGATGGCGAAGTTAAAGAATTACCAGCAATTATTGAGATGGACGAGTTAATAAAAAATGCAAAATTATATAAATAGGGGGATATAAAAATGAAAAAGAATAACACATTTTTATTTATTTTAATTGGACTAATAGTATTTGGGGCAATATATTTAGTTGTAAGTTTAACTCAAAATGTTGGAAAGTCGGCTACAACAATAAATATGGAAAAATCTATAAAAAGTTTAAATACTTTATACAAAGATGTTAATGTAAAGACATCAACAGTTGCTAGAAGCAATTCTATTACTACAAATGAAGAAGCAGCTATTTTACCAGATATTTCAGAATATCCATTTGTTGTAAATCCTACAACAGATGCATTTATAACAGTATATTCATCAACAGAAAAGGCAAACGAAAATGAAAATGCCTGGTTATGCCAAGTAGCTAATAAATTTAATAGAAGTAATTTCACAATTAATAATGTTCCTGTTTCAGTTGGTATAAGAGCAATTCCAAGTCAACTTGCCTCTGAATTTATTACTACTGAAAAATATACACCAGACTTGTATATGCCTTCTAGTAACATATATGGAAAGATATTAGATAATTACGAAAAAAAATATGTTGAAGTATCTAAAAATGTAGTAAGCAATACATCAGGAATTATAATATCAAAAAAAGTTAAAGATAGTATAAATTCAAAATATTCAAATACAAATATTGATACAGTTATAAATAGTGTAATAAATGGAGAATGTATAATTGGATATACAAATCCATTATCAAATGAAGATGGTTTGAATTATTTATTAACACTACTAAATACATTTGATAGTTCAGCTCCATTATCTGAAAATTCTATTAACAAGTTAAAAGCCTATCAAGATAGAATTCCTTATGTTCCATATGATATAACACAATTAGAAGAATCTATACAAAATGGAACAATAGATGGATTTGCATCAAATTATCAAACATATTATAATGTGCCAGATTTAAGAAATCATTTTGAATTCATACCTTTTGGAATAAATCAAAATCATCCAGCCTATGCTTTAGGCGAACTAACAAATTTGAAAAAAGAAATAATTTTAAAATTTGTTGAATATTGTACAAATGAAGAATCTAAAAATATAGCAAATAATTGTGGATTTAATGGAATTAATGACCATTCATATTCTGGGTATGACTATGTTGGTTCAGAAATTATAGATGCACAAAATTTATGGAAAAAACAAAAAAACGGTTCAAATGACCTAACAGCTGTTTTTGTATCAGATGTTTCTGGAAGTATGGAAGGGTCTCCATTATTAAAATTAAAAGCAAGTTTAAATAGGGCAGCTAGTTTTATTGATGAAAACACAAATATTGGACTAGTTACATTTTCAGATAGTGTAAATATAGCACTTCCAATTGCAAAATTTGATGCTACACAAAAATCATATTTTATAAATTCTGTAAAATCTATGAGAGCATCTGGCGGAACAGCAATGTTTGATGCCATTGTAGTTGCAGAACATATGTTAATTGAACAGCAACAAAAAAATCCAAATACAAGACTTATGATTTTTGTTCTTACAGATGGAGAAAGTAATCGTGGATATAAATTTGATGATATAGAAGGAGTTACTCAAGGATTAAGAATACCAATATATACAATTGGATATAATGCAGATATTGATGTTTTAAAAGAAATATCAGATATAAATGAAGCAACTACAATGGATGCAGAATCAGATAATGTAATTTATAAATTAGAAAGTTTATTTAATTCACAAATGTAAGTTGTGTATTAAGAGAGGAATTTAATAGATGCAACAAATCTCATTTGATGCAAGTAAAACAAATAAACAGATTGAAGCTGATTTAAATAAAATAGGCTCAAATATTATAAAAAAAGTGGAAAACAATAATAAATCTCTTGGAAATACTATAAATCAGCTTTCAAATTCTACAAATATGCGGGGATAAGGTTGAAAAAAATATTTTGAATTTGACTAATAAAATGAATTGTTTAGACCCAAAAGGAATCAATTTTTCATATCAAAATAAATTGCCTTTTTTCAATCCTATAAAAAAATATTTTAATAAAATAAAAGCGCAAGAGACGTATGTTTCAATCTTATTAGAAAATTTGGTTAATGATCAAGAAATATTAAAAAGAGACAACATTACTTTAAAAATTGAAATTGAAAAATTAAGCCAAATAGTAGAGGAACTAAATACTGAATATAATAATGTAGAAGTTTATTTAAAAGAATTAAAAAAGAGAAATGAAAATATATTAGAAGAAAGTAAATTTAATACTGATTTATTTGAAAAAAAGCTTTATGACTTCAAACAGATGATTATAGTAAATGAACAAAGTATTATGGCTTTAACTATTATTTTGAATAATAACAAAGAAATTATAAGAAATATAGACAAAATAAAAAATGTTACAATGGTAGCTTTAAGAACAAGTATTATGGTTGCAAATTCAATATATAATCAAAAAATCACCTTAAACAAAATAAATAGTTTAGATAAAAATGCAACAAATTTGTTAAAAGACACAGATATGTTAATTAATTCATCTAAAATTAATGAGGGTGTTTCAAAACAGCAAGTAGGAGAGCTTTTGCAAGATAATTACAATAAAATATTAAATACATTAAATAGTGTAAAAGCAGAAAGTGAAAAGTATTTTCCAGAAAATAGTATAAAGATTTTGGAAATAAAAAAGGGAGTTTA
>CAMIVO010000020.1 GCA_946401865.1 uncultured Clostridia bacterium | reverse complement strand
TAAGAAAGTGGTCCCCGCACAAGTTTACTTTAAAAATAAATATATAAACTTGGCGTGGGCTAATTTATAGTAAACCGTGAATTGTAACTATTAAAAACTGTTATCTGTTGAGGATGAAAAAAAATAATTTATTATTCCATTATAAATTCCCCATGCTAGTTTATTTTGATATTCATCCTCCAATAGTTTTTTTTCTTCTTCAGGATTAGATAAAAAACCGCATTCTACAATAGTTGTAGGTATTTCAACATGTTTAATTATATAAATATTATCTATAGTTTTTGCTACTCTATTATTTTCTTTATCCATAATTTCATTTAAATTTTTTTGTATTTCTTTTGCTAACATCTCACCCTCTTTACTTCCTTTTTTATAAAAAGTTTGCCATCCATCATATTGTTCTTGAGGTATTTTGTTTAAATGAATTGAAACAAATATATCTGCATTTGAATTATTTCCTATTTTTACTCTATTATGAATATCTGATATCTTCTTTTGTTTCAAGGTTTTACTGTCTAAATCATATATAGCGTTTTCGTCCGAACGTGTAAGTATTACGGTTGAACCGCTTTGCTCCAATAGATTTTGTAATTTCAATGCAATTTTTAAATTTGTTTCAGCTTCTGTAGTTCCTTTAGAACTTTGCGCTCCTTCATCTGGAATTCCATGACCTGCATCAACTACGATTGTTTTGCCTGAAACAGGTAAACTAACTGTAGGCGTATATTTATCACTGCTTTGTATGTTATCTGTAGTAAATATAAAAATAAAAATTGATAAAAAAATACTAGTTATAACTAGTGTGATTCTTTTTTTATTTAATATAAGCATATTTATTTTTCTCCTTTTTAATTTAAATTAATATAATTATATTAAAATACAATTTTAATATTACTACTCTTATAACAAATAAAAAAACTTTTACATTTAAACATGTAAAAGTTTTTTTACTATAAATATACCTATTGCGACTATTAATATTATAACCATAGTTATACCGATATAAGTTTTATTCAATTTTTTTTCTTTAGTATTTTTAGTAGGAGTTATTTTATCTTCAGTTTTAACTTCTTCGGTTTGTAATTCAGCTTCATATATATTTCTGCTATATATTTCTTGTTTAGGATCTTCTAATCTTTCACCTCTTACCAGTAATCTATATGTATTTAATATACGTGGTGTACATGTTATTAGTGTTATAAATTCCTTATCTTCTTCATTTTTTATAACATCTGTGTTATTAGGCTTTACAACATCTATTTTATCTACTTTATATGAATGTTTTTCTCCTAATATATAAATATAAAATAAATCCCCTATTTCCAGTTTATCTAAATCATCAAACATTTTCGTCCTTGCAAGTCCAGTATGTCCAGCTAAAACACAATGAGTTCCCTTTCCCCCAATAGGTAATGAGGTGTTTTCTAAATGTCCTATTCCGGATTGTAATACCTTTTCTGATACACCATGATATATTGGTAAGTAGATGTCTAGCTTTGGAATATTTATGTATGCCATTATATCTCCAATATTTAAAACATTTAAATAACTAGCATTTTGCTTTTTTTCATTTGTAATATTTTTTTCTTCGTTTAATGATAAATCAATAATTGTTTTCTTCTCCAAACCTTCATTATATTCTTTTGCATCTGCTAATTCTTTTTCTTTTTCTTCTTGTGTCATGTTTTCAATTTTATTTTTATAATCTGTTATTGCAACTGTATGATAATATGAAGATATATAATTTGAAATTATTGGATATATAATTAGTGCTATTCCTATAATAACTAATAAAATTTCAATTATTTTTCTCTTCTTCATTGTGTTGAACTCCTAACTTATTTTTTTATTTTGTGTAATATTATTGACAAAATTAGTAATCCAATTCCTATTAATATCATTATAAAAGAAGATGTTGATCCTGTCATAGGTAATATTTTATCCCATACTCCTTTTTTATTTACAACTTTTACTGATTTTTCTTTATATGTATTTGCATCTATTTCAACTTGTACTGGATTTTTTAATAAATTATAATATTTTATTTCTCCATTTTCTTCATATGTAGGTGCTTGCACTTCCACCAAGTAATATGTTCCATATGATAATCCTTTGTAAGATGCTTTTCCAAGTTCTTTAGCTTCCCCTGTTGTTAAAGTTATTTCATTTCCAGATTTATCTTTTATATATTTTCCAGCTTTTGCATTTGCTTTTGTATCTGCCAATTTAAATATAGCACCTGATAGCAAAGTTCCATTTTCTGTTTCTGCTCTTTTTTCAATACTTATTCCTCCTGTATAAACAGTAGTTGTTTGTGGCATTGTTTCTCTGACTATATCTGTATTTGCTATTCCCTGATAATTTTCCTTTACTATTGTTGAGTATGTAAGTTTTACACTATTCTTATTTCCTTTACTTGTTGCATCTGCATTTTCGTTTAGTATAGCATCATATTTTATTTCTACCTTTTCTTTTCCACTTAATTTTGTTTTTCCAGCATCAGTAAATACAATTTCTAACATGTTTTCTAGTGTGCTTACTGTATAGTCTGTGTCTTTAATAAATTTATTCTCTGCTGTTACTGTTATTGTATCTTTTTTTAAGGTTAACCCATTATCCATTGTATCTGTTATTTTATATGTTGCTAATTCTGCTATCTTTGTTGGAATGTCCACTTCTACTTTATAATTTACAGTATCTCCGATGTCTAAACTATTTATTCCATCTTTTACAGAATTATTATCCTCTACATCTCTTACAATACTTAACTTTTCTTTCGTTAGCTTTGGGTTATCATTTAAAACAGTTATTTTTTCTGGAGTTACCATTGTTGTTGAATTATCACCTAATGCTACATTAAATGTATAGGTTGTTTTATTATCTAATATATATTCTAGATTGTTTCCTAAGCCTGTTTCAACAAATCTATAATCTCCAGCTGGCAATCCAGTTAAAGTAATTTCACCACTTTCATCTGTTTCCAAATTACATAATGTAGAGTTAGGATAATCTTCCCAATTTGTTTCAATTAGTTTTTGTAACTTAAATGTAACTCCTTTTAAAGCTGTTCCATTTTTGTTTTGCTTTGTTAAAACAACTCCACCATATACTGTCTCGTTTTTGGCTTCAACTTCTACATTATATATTAGTCCATCTCCTGTTGCATTAGTACTTGGTATATCTACTAAAAAATTTGCTGTTTTTTCAAGAACTGCCTCTGGGGCATCTGTTTCTATTACTAAATATCTTCCTAATTCTAATTCACTAAATGTTACTGTTCCATCTACCCCAGTTATTCCTGTACCCTTTAATTCCCTTTCTGTTACTGTCGCAGTTGTTGAAGTTTCTGTATCTGAAACTTTATATATTTTAAATTCAACTCCAGGTAATGGTGGATATACTCCTGATACAAGTCCTTTTCCCTTTTCCCTTTTTGTTATTTTTAAACTACCTGTCGTAGAAGTTAAGTCTATGGATAATACACTTCCACTTATTAAAAATAGTGCGAGCATTACAATTATCAGCAACGCTATTATTTTTATTATTCTTGTTGTTTTCATTTTTAGTTCCTTTCATCTAAAAAGTTTTTTTTATTATTTATATATATGTTTACTATTTTTGTATTTTCCTTTTCTTTTTACCTTTACAGTAAATACAGTTCCTAAAACTATAATTCCTAATATTATTGAACCAATTTTTCCAAATGAGCCTGTATCTGGTATTCTTGTTACAGCTCTATTTGATATTTCTCCTGTATAATCTATATTTTCTTCTGTTATTTCTATTTCAAAAATTTCTGGTAATATATTATATCCCTGTGGTGCCTTTATCTCTGTTAGTCTATAGGTACCATATTGTAGATTTTCAAATTTTACTTGACCTTTTGTATCTCCCTCTTTTGCTTCAGTTGTTTTAGTTTGAACTTTAAAGTTTTCGTCTACTTCTATTTTACCACCATCTTTTTTTAACTTTTCTAACTTAAATTCTGCACCTCCAAGTTTTATTGTATTATCTATACTGTCTACTTTTGTTAAAGTTATACTTCCATATTTTGAGTTTGTTACAGTAAATTCGTCATTTTCTCTGGTTATTATACTATAATATCTTTTAGGAACATTTTTTTCTGTTACAACATATTCAATTTCTTTTCTTGTATTTGCATCATATTTTGGTAATTCGTCCCATACAAACTTCCAGTTATTTGATAAATTTAATGTTTTTTCTTCAATTTCTGCTAATATACCATTTTCTGCTTTTTTACATAGTATAACTTCTATACTTTCTGGCCTAGAGTTAGAAATTACAAAATTTCCATTTCCGTTATCTTTACTATCTCCTTTCCAGACTTTAGAAACTGAAATCTTTCTAGTAAAATCTAATGTGGTATCAAAGTAATTATCTTTTTCTTCCTTATATCCATTTTCTAATTCTATAGTTCCAGTTACATTATTGGTTATTTTAGTTTTCGTTACATCTATATCTTTATATACTAAAGATATATTTTTAGTAACTTCCTTTTCGGTTTCTGTCCAAGTTATTGTCTTGTTTGTGGCATTATATACTCCTCCATCTAAGTTATATTCTTTTTCAGTATCTATTTCATATGGTAAAGTATCTACTATAGTCACTTGTATGTTTCCTTTATATTTTTCATCTACTTCTGCCTCATATTTTACTTGATATTCCACTTTATCATTCAAAGAAGTTATCTCACTTGTTCCAGTCTTTTCTATTTTAGAATTTTTTACGATTAATGTATTTGTCAATGTATATCTGTCTATATTTTGTATATACCTATTTAAATCTCCTGTGTTTACTTCTCTTTCGCTTAATGTATATATTATTTCATTTCCCATTGAGTCATATTTTGGAAGATTTGTAAATATATATTCCCAAGTATTTTCTTTTAATTCGTTTGCTTTTGTTAGTATATGTGTATATTCTTGGTCATTTCCTGTTAGAACAAAAATTATATTTGTCAATCTATTTATATTATTGTCCTTCCAAATTTTCGTAGTACTTATTTGTATTTTTTCATCAGGTACATTAAATCTATTGGTTATTTTGAATCCTGATAATACACTTCCACTAACAACTCCTGCACTATAAAATTTTAAATCATTTGTATTTATTTCCTCTTCTTCAACTACATAATTGATTTCGTTTCCATGTACATCATATTTCGCCACTCCTTCAAAAGTAACTCTCCAATTATTGGTGCTATTTGCTAATTGTGTTGCAATTTCTGATTTTCCATTCATTAACTTAATTTTAACACTATTTGGTCGTTTTTTTGCTATATTATTATTATCATCCCATATTTTTTCTGCCTCAATATTTATTTTATCTTCTGGTACTGTATATGTATTTATTATAGTATATTTATTTTTATTTGTAGCATCCTGTTTTACTTGGCTTGAATAGAATTTCAAATCATTTTCATTTACTTCTTCTTCTGAAATTACATATAATATTTCGTTTCCTTTACCATCATATTTTTCAAGATTTGTAAATGTATGAGAGGATTCGTTTTCTGATATGTTTAGCATATACTCCTCTACTTTATCTATTTCAGTTCCCATTTCTTTTGGTTTAGAAACTATAATATTTACGTAATTTGGTCTCTTATCATTTTCATTATTGTTATCATTCCATACTTTATCTACTATTATGCTTGTTTTTTCATTTGGCACCTGGAAAGTATTTGTTAAAGTGGTTTCATAATAATAATTTCCCGTTTCTTCATCTATTTTTTCTTCAACTTCAGTTGAGGTTTTTTGATAGAAATATAAATCATTTTCATTAGCTTCTTTTTCCTCTACTGTGTATGTTATTCTATTTCCTTTTTCATCATATTTTAAGAGATTTTTAAAAATATGTGAATTTTCTTTTTCAGTTTTTAATAAATATTCTGCTTCTTTGGTTTTTGTAATTGTTGCTGATTCTTTATATACTTCTAAAATTATGCCTAATGGTCTTTTTTGTAACTCATTATTATTATCTACCCATTTTTTATTTATAACTAAATCTATTCTATCCTCAGGTGTTTGATATGTGTTTGTTAATGTGAAATTATTATCTTCTCCTGTAAGCTCACCTGTGTATATATTAGAAAGATTTTCTATTAAATTTTCTTCAATCGTATAGTTTATTAATTTTCCAGTTGAAGAATATTTATCTAGATTTTGCCATGTATATTTCCAGTTTTCTCCATTTGTTTCACCTGTTGTATTTTTTAATGTTACTACTTTTTGTACGGTATTTGGTATTTCATAATCTATTTGTTCTTCACTTCCATTGTCTACTGTTGCCTTTAAAGTAACTTCTAAATTATCTGGTCTTATTTTTAAACTATTATTATTATCTTTCCAAATTTTTGTTACTGTTACATCTGTTGTAAATTTATAATTTGTAATTGCCTGTGACTGTACCATATCTGTTAATACATTTGTATCTATTAGATAAGTTTGTCCTGTCACTTTGTTTACCATTGACATTTTACTATAATCTAAATTTTTATATACTACACTTATTGATTTTGAAATCGATAGTTTTCCTGAATTAGGATTTGCGTATGTATCAATATTTCTAAGCTCTTTCCAAGTTATTGTTTTTGATGTATTATTATATGTTCCGCCATTTAATGATGATTTGCTTAAATCTATTTCATATGGCAAATAATCAGTTACTGTTACACTTGCATTTCCCTTATAGTCTTCTATTTGAACATTATAATTGATGTTATAATTTACTATTTCATCTTCTTTAGTTATATTGGTAGTTCCAGTTTTGGTTATTGTGTTTGTATAATCAGGTGTTTCTTGTATATAATAATATATTACTTCTTGAATCTTATCTGTATATACTCCATTTTGATTTTCTGGCACATAATAGTCTTCTGCATTTTTTCCAACAGGTATATTACTTCCATATACATCTTCATTTGTCGCAACTTTATAATTTATTGCTATAGAATCTACAGCATTAGATGTTGTATATCCATCACCAACTTTAGCTTGTCTTTCTTTTTCATCATCTATTACAGTATTTATATGTACATCTTGAACTGTTTCTCCATCCACCTTGGAAGGAACTTGTGTTGTTGTTCCTACTATATAATGATGTACGACAATTTCTGCTCCATCTTTTAATTTATAATAATATTTTACGATAGTATCTTCTTCAATAACACCTTCTGTATTTCCAGTATCTGATACTAGTTCATATTTTGAATAATCTATTTTTTCAGAAGTATTTGTTTTATATTGCTCATTGTATTTTAGACCTTCTGTAATATCTGCAAGTATAGGGTTTCCTGTAGTATCTGGTACTGGTATTTCTGTTCCCTCTAATAAGTAATGAACTGTTAATTTATATTCTTTTTCTTTATAATAGTAGTCTACTACCTGTTGCTCTTCTTTATATTTTCCAGTTGCATTTGCTGGTACAAAATAATCACTTAAAAACTGCTCTAAAGGTGTTTTTCCGTAATTTTCATCTTCTTCATCAGTTATTTCTGTATAACCTAAATCTGCAAGACCTGCATATGTTGTATCAAACTCATTATTTATATCTGCAATTATTTCAGCTTCTGTTTTTTCTCCATAATAATCTTTGTTAGTAATTATTTGGTATCTTATGTCTGTTCTTGGTGAAGTTGTATATCTGTTATTTATCTCTCCTGAATAATATTCACTATCTGCCAATTTTGTTGTTGTTTTTCCACTTTCTGTCCATAAATAGTGATTAACAATTATGCTTGATGCATTTTTATTAACCTCGACTATTATAATTTTATCTTCAGTTACTTTTTCAAATACCGGAATAATAACTTTGCCTGTGCTATCTGGAGTGAACAAATAATTTTCTCCATTTATTGTTATTTTTGTTACTGAATAATTTTCATCAGGTGTAATTACAATCTGTTTTGTTCCATCTTTATCATATTCAATTGTTTCTACATATTTTTTATGTTCAATCTCTGGGTAACTTATATTGTCATAATTTCCATAATTTCCCGAAACAATTCCACCTACATCAAATTTTTTATTTTCCCCATTATTAAGCATTTCTTCTGCTGAATAAATTTGAGTTATTACATTAAATCTCTTTAATTTATTATGCACTTCTAATTCTGTTTTTTCTGGTATTTCTGGAAATGTTATGACATTATCATATTTTGCTATAAAACCATCTGACCAACCAATATTTTTATGTATTTTATCAGAGGGCTCAATTACAAATGATTCAGATTCTTCAATTCCTGCTATTACAAATCCACCGTTTTTTAATTCTGCAACCGCTCTTCCTTCTTCATCTTCATATACTTTTCCATATTGTTTATATGCATTAACTACATTATATTTGTTAATTGCATTTTCTGCTTGTGTAAGCTTTAGTAGGAAACTATCTGCGGTACCATCGTAGTAATATGATTTTGATATATCATTTGTTCCATCTCCATCTACATCAATTGATCTACTATATGTCCAACCTGAAACTAATAAATCACCAGCTTTTGTATCAACTACTTCAGATATTCCTTCATTTCCATTATTACCTCCAAATGATATAGAACTATTTTCCTCATATATTCCATCATCTGAATATTTTAGTAGTATAATGTCATATCCACCATTTGATGTAAAGTCATTTATTCCATCTTCATTTACATCTACAGCTTCTTCTGAATTTCCATAAGCTATTATTCCATCACTTACTTTTGTAATTCCTTTTAATTGCTGTTTTTTAGTTCCTTGTATTTTTACAGATTTTTTAAAGTTTCCATTATAATCATACCAAATAAGAGCAGAGTCTTGTTCTCCAACATTTACTAAAGTTTCAGTTTTTTCACTGTCGACAAAACATGTTCCATAATAATTTGTTGCAAAAACATATCCATCTGAAAGGACTGCTACTCCTGTTGTTTGACAGTTATCTGTTCCACCCATAGATTGTGCCCATTTAAGTGTTCCTGATGATGAATAAACCGCTACAAATCCATCCATATTTCCTTGATTTGTTAAAGTTTGTGTTCCTCCTTCAAGCTTTAATTCTGTACTGTAAAAACCTCCTGTTACAATCAAATTACCTGATTCATCTTCTGCTATATTATAAATTTGATCTATATCTTCTCCACCAATTACTCTATTCCAAAGTACATTTCCTGCATTATCTAATTTTATTAAAATACAATCTTGTACTCCATTATATGTTACTTTTCCAAAATTTTGATCAGAAGTTGTTATATGTCCAATTGCTACATATCCACCATCTGCGGTTTGTAGAATTTTTACTAGTTCATCTGTCTGACTTCCACCTAAAACTTTACTCCATTCTATATTTCCTATTTGATTATATTTTATAATTAATCCATCTGAGCCTCCATTTGAAGTTATATCATTTATTTCATCTTCATTTAAATCTGCTGATGTCCTAAAGCTTCCAGCCGCAACTACTCCTCCATCTGAGGTTGCATATATAGAATTTATACTTCCAAATTCTTCACCCGATATATAGTTTTCCCATTCTACTTTAAACTCACTTTCTTGTGGCTTTGATTTTCCAATTCCAAAATATTCTGTCCTTAATTTTTCATCTTCTGGTAAGTCATATTTCTCTGGTGCTTCAACCTCTACTGCCTTATATAGTCCTTCTGGTAAATTTAAAGAAATTTCCCCACTGTTGTCTGTTGTAACTTCATTTATAAGTAAACTATTTCCAGTATCGTCTATAGAATAAATTTCAAATTTTACATTTGCAAGTGGATTTCCATTTTCATCACGTTTTTTCAATGTAAAAATAGGTGCATCTTCAACTGAAAATTCAACTATTGGCTTTTCTGAACTAGCATTTGTTACTATCATCGGTTTTATATTGCTAATTTTATCATTTCCGCTTATTATTTCAACCTCTAGCTCATTTGAAGTATTTCTTTTGGCTTTAAATTTTATTTCTGTTGTATCTATGGCAAATCCTTCTGGTGCATATGTTTCAACCAAGGTATATTCTGCTTTTATATTTCCCTTAGGTTTTCCTGAAACCTCAACATATTCATATAGGCCACTTATTGTTAATTCTCCATTTTCATCTGTTGTAAGTGTTGTTCCATTTTCCGATATTCCATCTCCTGTAAGTTTATACTGTGCACCTTCTAATACTTTATCTTCTACTCCTTCTTTATGTTTAGCATATTTTGTGAGTTTTAATGAATATGTTGGAATTTTTTCATCATCTATTACTAGATTTACAATTGGAATTTCATTCTCAACTGTTACATAAGAATTATTTACTTCTATGTTATTTCCATGTATCTCTAATTCAAATCCACTTCCTGATTTTTCTTTTACTATAAAAGAAATCATATTTTCTGTTAAATAATATCCATCTGCTCTCACTTCTTCTATCATATATGTTTCATTTAAATATAATCCAGATGTGAATATTTCACCATTTTTATTAGTTGTTAAAATTACATTGTTTTTATCTCTACCTGACATTTTAAATTTAATATTTTTTAAGAAATCTTCTCCACTTTTCTTTGTTAATTTAAATTTTGCTTTTACTTCATTTTCTATACTTATTTTTGCTTTGTAATCTTCATCCTCTTTTTTTTCGGTTATCGCAGATCTTATCCATGAATATTTTTCTGTTAAATCTAAATATATATTTTCTCCAGCTTTGTATTTAACCTGTAAATTTTCATTTTCATCTATATATGTATAAATCTCTATTTCTTCATTGTTTAATACATAGTCTGGTGTTGATCTTACTTCTTTTATTTTATATATTCTTTCCGCATATAAACCTGTAATAATTATTTTTCCATTTTCATTTGTTACTTTTATTGAGCTATTTTCTTTTCCTTCTTCAGTTATTTTAAAAGTAGTTCCTTGTAATGTTTTTTCTGTATTTTTTTGGTATTTTGTTAGCTCTAAGTCATATTGTTTTGCTATCATAAATCCTAGTTTTGAAACAGCTGTTGAAGTATAGTATTTTCCTGCATCTGTCATAAGTGCAAAATATACTCCATGTTCACTATAACTTATTTGGTTATATTCCACTCCTTCTGGTATATTTATCTCATATGTGAATGTGTGACTTTCATCCTTTTTCATTTTATATTCGCCCAAATCTATTAAGTATGTTTTGATTTGACTCCAATCTGCCACATTTTCAGCTAACTTCCAATCATTTGTTGTGTCTGATAAGTCTTTTGTAGGTTCACTTTTGGTTGAATAATACACGGTTGCATAATCTTGTAATTCTATTGGCACTATTATTCCAGTATTGCTCATAGTTGTGCTATAATTTGATCCTAAGTCACTATTTCCTAATACATATTTGTTTCCCTCAAATGGTATTACACCTTGAATTACTATATCTGTAATATCATTTGAATAATTATTTGTTACATTTACATCAATTAATGCTGTTCTTGTATCTTTATCTGCTTTTGCAACTTGTGGTGCAATTATTTCTGTTTTCTCTTTATCAAATTCTCTAGCTATTTGATTTGTTAATAAATTATTTAATGCAACAAAACTTATATTTACCGTATTTTTATTTACTTTTTCTGTAGTGTTTTGGTTATCATCAACATCATATATATCTTTGTCATTTGGATAATATGATATACCTTGTCCATTTTTTGCATACATTTCAATGACTTCTGTTTTAGTAATCATTCTTGGATCTGGTGTTACATTACAATCAATTGCTATATCATATGTTGTCTCTACTTCATTTTCCGTAAGTATTTTTATGTAAAAGTTTCCTTCTTTTTCATATACATCATAACCTGTAATTGTCACTAACGGATCAGATACTTGTATTTTGTTTATTTCAAAATCAATTATATCTTGTGGCAATTTTACTATAAAAAATCCATTTTTCCATTTTTGTTCATTATAATATGAGCTTTCTGTTGATATTGTAATTATTTCATTATTCGTTGTTTCTTGTGTTGTTATTTGGTCTTGACTTAAAGTTATTTTTGCAACTGATATTTGTGCCTCATAATCTGCTATATTTGTTTTAATTACAGGATCATAATTTGCATAATATCCTACTAAATTTGAATGAATATATTCTAAGTTTTCAAAATCCTCTAAGTAGTATTTATCAGTAATTGCTTTATCATTTAATTTCTTTATATTATATGCAGTGAAAATAGATGAACTATTTGTAACACTTGTTTCTATTCTTATATGTTTTACTGGTGTATTGTACATATATGGATTTGATTTATTGTAATTATTCCAATTATTAATATCAAATGTTGCAATTGGTTCATTTGTTTCATCATTATATACTTTTATCCATCCATTTTCTCCTAAAAAATCTGATGCACCACTAAAATATATTCCAACATTTGAAGTTAGGTCTTCCATTGAATCTTTTGATGAGTCTGTTTTTACAAATTCATCAACTTTTGTGTGTTCTGAGGTTTTGTTTTCACTAAGTATAATTCCACCAAAATTTCCACTTTTTCCAGTATAAGCATACCACCTAACCTCATAGTAGTCTTTTGTCTCTTCTTCTGATATTCCATTATATATTCTAAGGGGTTTTTCCTTAGATACTACATATCTTTTATATGGATTTCTTGTATAATTTCCAACAAATACATCAAAATTAAAAGCATCTCCATGTGGTTGCACTTTCCATATTACAGAAATTGCCTTACTAGAGATATTTGATTTATATGGATTATCAAATTCGTCATTTGGATTGTTAAATCCTTCATTATATGTTGTTACTGGTATTATTAATTCTATACACTGATTATCTTCTTCTTGGTAACTTTCTTTTGGATATGATATGTTAAATTTGTATGTATTATATCTGTTTGTGTGGCTAGAGGTAGTTCTGTAATCATAATAATCATATGCATTAGTTGTTACAATATTATTTTCATTTACTTTAGCTTCTTTTGTTAATATAAATTTTCCAGTATTTTTGTCATATGTATAATTTATATTATTTCCTGTTATTGTTACATTTATTGGTTTATATCCATTTAATTCTGGAATTGTACCTTCTAATACATTTGATTTTAGTAGTAAGCTGTTTATAGTTTCACCTGTTTCTAATGTAAATTCTAAATTCAAATTTTCTTCATCATATAATGTAGAAAAATCACCAAACTCATTTGTCCCACCAATTTCGTTCGAATTATTTATTAATCTTATAGTAGAATCAACTTCTGAATACCAATCTACATAAAAGTTTACTTTTTTCTCTATCTGAGTTTCGGTTCCATCTTCCGCAACATGTGTTCCTTTTAAAATAATTGTATTTTGTTTACTATAATTAGTTATATCGTCTCCAATTGCACTTGTTTTTGAATATGAATTAGAATAATCTCCACTTCTTACTATCCCTGTAAATAACTTTTGGGAACCATTTTGAACATCTTTAAGTTTTATTTTTGTTGTATTATTAGAAATATAGTTATTAGCAACAATATCATCTTTTATTATTGCAGTATTTAAATAAAAATTTTTTCCATTTATTGTAATTGTTCCATTTTTTAAATACCCATTATCATTTACTCTTAATTCAAAATATAAAGTATCTTCTTTTCCTATTTCATTACATGTACCACGAATAGAGTCTGCAATACCATCTCCATTTAGGTCTTTTAAGAAAAAAGCATCAAATGTTACATATTCACTTTGTGTATTTTTATCTTTATCCTCTACAACTTCATATTTTCTAGATCTTAAGATTTCTGGTGTAATTTGAAATTCAATTTTTTTTGTAGAATTTTTAGCTAGTAAATTAATAATTGATATGGCCATAAAAAATATTATAATTAAATAAATAAGTCTTATTTTTATTACTCTTTTCCCTTTGGTTTTCTTACCATTTTTCATGCTCATTATTTTTACTCCTTAAAATATTCTTGTGATTTACACACATATTTTTTAGATATAACATTAGTTTATTAATAATCAGTACTAAAAGTTATCTTATATAAAGTACAACTCTACATCCTTCAGAATAGATACTATGAGTGGGATAAATATATCCTCGATTACCTGGTGTATTAGCATTTGAATTGCTACAATCGTCCCAACAATATCCACCTCGAGCACCCCTATTTGAGTTATACACTTCCATAGTTCTATCATATACATTTCCCGCTAAGTCATATATATTGTTTCCCATATTTCTATCAGTAGCTCCTGTTGGTATAGTTTTACTTACATTTTGAGGCTTTGTTTGATTTAAATTTCTATTACTATCGTAATATTGAAAAGATACATTTTTATAATTGCCCCATCTTCCCGCATTATCACAAGATGTAGCACTTGTATCTGGCAACATATCTGAATATTTTTTTGATTTTGTATCTATTAACCATTTTAAAGTTTCGTCATACTGTATTCCCCATATCATATTAGTTTCTATATTTTCATGTGTTCCCTTTAGCTTTTTAGCTTTTAAATATTCCTGATACCAATTCTGATTTCCAATATTTTCATTCATTCTTACTACTTTTGGTATATTCTGATTTAAATCTCCTGTTTCATATCTTCCAATATAGAACCCTCCATATGTTGCTATACTTTCTAACATATTTTTAAATCTTTCTTCCATTTCAATCTTAAAACTTTCTCTTGTTATTCCATTTAAATATGAGGTTAAATTTGAGTTGTCATTATCATATGATCCTGCCATTGCAGGCTCTCTAGATTCGTTTGTATTTATACCATATGATGTATTAGTAAAATTATAATAATTTGCAAATATTTTGTTTCCACTCTGATGGTACATATTTAGAACTTCTTCACTTGATATTGGCACCCATACATACTGGTTTCGTGTTTTTTGTGCTTCCCATAAGTCATCTACATCCTCCGGTACCTCTTCGTCACCTTCATATATTACAAATCCTCCAGCTTTTTGAAAGCCATTTTCATCTAATACTAAATTACCTTCATTATCAAGCAAGGCATTTACATATTGTTCATTTTCCGCAGATGAAGCAGTATATCCATATGGTACAGGAACATTTATATTGTCTTTACTTTTTACATATCTAAACTTACTTGTATCTGGATCTTTTGTCGTTATTAAACTTAAGCTTTGTTTTTGTTTTCCAACAATGATTTTATCTAATTTTATAGCGGAATTATTTAATGTAATTATTATAATACAAATTAAAACAGTAAGAATTATCGTAATTCTTACAATACGCATTTTTTTTATTTTTACATTATTTGTTTTTTTATTTATTTTTTTCATAGGATTCTCCCCTAATAATTTATTTTGTAGGTTATTTCTACACTTATATTATTGCATTTTTAGTACGAATTTTCAAGAATTTTGTCGTATGTAATATTATTGTAATATTTCTGTAATATTTCTGTAACATATTAAAAATTGCCTACTTTTTCATATTTTTAGAAAAAAGTTAAAAAATTTTAACATTTTAATATAAATTAGTTATGGATACAAATAATTAGTGTATAATAAAAAAATAAAAAAACTTTTACATTTAAAAAATGTAAAAGTTTTATTTTTTTATTATACACTAATTAATTTTTTTTGTTATTAACTGTATTTTTTAATGCTTTACCAGCTTTGAATACAGGAGCTTTTGAAGCAGGTATTTTGATTTCTTGTTTTGTTTGAGGATTTCTTCCTTTTCTAGCAGCTCTTTTTCTAACTTCGAAAGATCCAAATCCAACTAATTGAACTTTATCTCCTTTTTTTAATGTTTCTGTTACAACTTGAACGAATGCATTAACTGCTAATTCAGCTGCTTTTTTTGTTTCTCCTGTTTTTGCAGCTATTGCTGCTACTAATTCAGCTTTGTTCATTATAATTACCTCCTAATTTATTTATGTAGTTACTCTAAAATGCACTTATATAGCATTCTGTAATCTACTTCAATTTATTTATTCGCCAAACTTCGATAAAATCCCCTCTTTTTTTATAATATTTTTTTATTTTTTCGCATTTTTTATAGGTTTTAATAAATACTTACTAAATTTATATACTAAAATCCACTTTTCTATTTAAAATATTTATTAATGCCATCAAACTAATCATACAAGAAAATACATTTGAAACAATATTTCCTATTATAGCACCAAATATTCCAAATTTAGGGTTTCCTATTAAAAATATATTGCATAAAAATTTTAAAATTAGACCAATTATAGAGCTTACTAAGGGAATATTTACTTTTCCTAATGATTGTAATATTGCATTTATAGTTTGATTTAAAAGCATAAAAATAATGCATATACTCGATACTTTTAAATACAATGCTCCTGAATTAGCATTTGGAAAAAGTAACCCTAAAATTATATTTGGAAAGAGAAACATAATTACAGTAATTGGTATTCCTATTATTAGTGTTACAAAAATAAATATATAAATTTTTTTCTTCATTCTATTAAAATCTTTTTTGACATATGATTTTGCAATATTGGGAATAAAAACTGTAACAAAAGATACATTTAATGAAAGCGCAACAGCACAAAGAGTATCTATTTTTCCACTTAATATTCCATATTGTACTCTTGCTTCATCTTCAGTTATTATCTTTTTTAAAAATCTAACTACTGTAAAAGAATCTATATTTTTATTGAGTGAAGAAATTATACTACTTAAAGATATTGGAATCGCAACACTTAGTATTTTTTTTAGAGTTTTTCTTATTCTTGTTGGCTTATAATTAATAGTTTGTTTTATTTCTTGACCAATTTCAGATCTTTTCATTGTATAGTATAAATACACATATCCAAAGCTTATTATAGTTGCAATTGTAGTTGCTAAATTTGCTGCACCTGCCATAATTCTAATATTATTTCGTGACATATATGTAACTATTTCCACTAATAATATGGTTAATATTGTTTTAAAAATTTGTTCTATGCTTTGAGATTTTGCAGTAATAACAAATTTCTGTCTTCCGTTAAAATATCCTCTAAATACTGCTATTATAGAAACAAAAAAAATTGATGGAGATAAAGCTATTAACGAATACTCTGCTTCTGGCATTTGAATCCAATCTTTTGCTATTATTTTTGCACCCATAAATAAAAGTATAGATCCTATTCCTCCAAAAAAGGCAAAAGTTATAAATGCTATTTTAAAAATTTTATGTGCTCCTTTAGAATCACCAACAGCTAATCTTTCTGCAACTAATTTTGAAATTGCACTTGGAACTCCTGTTGATGAAAATGCAAGAAGAAGTGCATAAATTTGAAATCCACTGCTATAGACAGCATTTCCTTCATCTCCAAATCCATTTTTATTTGTTAAATATAACTTATATACTAACCCAACAACTTTTATAAATATTTGTGAAAATAGTAAATAAATTATTCCTTTAATTAAACTTTCTTTTTTCTTTTTCAAATTAAAGTCCTCTCCTGTTACAATTCATGGTCAAATTGCTAAAAGCCCCGTGCCAAGTTTATATGTATATTTGATTACATTTTTGTTAGAAAGAAGGGATTTACGCATAAAAATAAATATATAAACTTTAGGCAGAGCTAATTTATAGTAACCCGTGAATTGTAACCATCTCCTAATTTTTCTTACACAACTTTTCCCAAAACTCTTGACAAAATAGCTTTTTTGTAATAAAATTATTCGGTACAAATAAAAAATATGAATTAAGTATAAAACTTCTCCCCGGTGGTTTTAATTTAATTATCATATAAATTAATTTTAAAATAGGAGGGTAAATTTTGCTATGAATAATACTACATATAGTGTAAAAAAGAGTGAAATTCAAAGAAAATGGTATATAATTGATGCAGCAAATAAACCTTTAGGAAGAGTTGCAACAGAAGCAGCTAGATTACTTGCTGGAAAACATAAACCAATTTATACAACAAACATAGATACTGGAGATTATGTTATAATTATCAATTGTAAAGAAGTTAAATTTACAGGAAACAAATTAAATTCTAAAGTTTACAGACATCATTCAGGATACATTGGTGGAATGAAAGAAATAACAGCAAAAGTAATGATGGAAAGAAGTCCTGAAAAAGTTATGACACTTGCTGTAAAAGGAATGTTACCACACAATACTTTAGGAAGACAAATGCTTAAAAAGTTAAAAGTATATAATGGTAATGAACATGAAAATCAAGCTCAAAAACCAGAAATTTGGAATTTTTAGTAAATAAGGAGGAGTTATAAATGCCTAAAGCAGACAAAAAATATTATTATGGTACAGGTAGAAGAAAAAATGCTGTTGCTAGAGTTAGATTAATCGAAGGAAATGGTAAAATAGTTATTAATGGAAAAGATTTAGATGAATATTTTGGATTAGAAACATTAAAAACAATTGTTAAACAACCATTAACAGTTACAAATTCTACTGCTAAATATGATGTAATTTCTACTGTAAAAGGTGGAGGTTATACAGGTCAAGCTGGTGCAGTTCGTCATGGTATTGCAAGAGCTTTAAATGAAGCAAACCAAGAATTTAGACCAATATTAAAATCAAACGGATTCCTTACAAGAGATCCTCGTATGAAAGAAAGAAAGAAATATGGTCTTAAAAAATCAAGAAAAGCACCACAATTCTCAAAGAGATAATTATTACAAAGAGCTTTGGAATATATCCAAAGCTCTTATTATTTTTTAAATTTTTCAAAAAAACCTTTTTTCTTCTTTTTATCTTTTTTCTCTATGTTAATAAACTCATCTCCCCAATCTTTATTGCTCTTATTTTCAATAATATTTTTTACTTTATTGGTTTTACTTGTAATATTATTACCCCAAATATCGTAGTCTATTTTTTTACTATCTTTAGATTCTTCCTCATCATCTTCTGTATCTTCATCCCATTCTTCTTCATCATCATCTTCTGTATCTTCATCCCATTCTTCTTCATCATCATCTTCTGGGTTCTCATCCCATTCTTCTTCATCATCCTCTAGGTCTTCTTCCCATTCATCATCATCTTCTTCTGGGACATCATCCCATTTTTCTTCATCATCCTCTGGGTCTTCCTCAGTTTCTTCGTCATCCCATATATCATCATCTATAACTTCTTCATGTTCAAATTCATCATTTTCTATATTTTTTTCTTCTTCAAGTTTTTCTTGAGAATTATTTGTTTCATTTTCATTTAATCCTAGTATAATGTCTATTTTTTTGTCTATTTCTGATTTCAATTTATCCTCATTTTTGTTATCTGTATTAACACCTTTTGCATCATCTGTATCATTATCTATGTCTTTTTCATTTGAATTATTTTCTTGTTCTTTAATAGTAGTATTTTCGGTAACTTCTTCATAATCTCTTCTTTCTGCATTTTCATCATCAGAAGAATCCTCTTCAGCAGAAATAAATTCTTTTAAATCTCTATTGTAATTCTCCGTAACACATTTATTAAAAACACTATAAATTTTCTTCATTCCTTCAATTCGCCAATAATTTGGATTTATTACGGCAACAGGTAATTTTAGTTTTTTTACTTCATTTTCAAATTCTTCAGCATTCTTTTCAAATTTTTTTAGATATTCAATATTGTACAAGTCTGTGTATGTTTTTTTGGTTGCTTTTTTTGAAATCTCTTTTAATAATAAAGTATATAAATTGTTAATTTGTATTAAATCATTTTTTAAATTTTTACAAGCATCTTTCATAAGCTTATTATATTCATTTTCTCCATTAACTGCTGCAAGCCTTTCATTATCCAAAAATTGAATAACATATTCTTTTAAAGCAGAAATAAAACATAATTTACTATTAGAATCCAGAATTATTTTTTTGTGCTTTTCTAATTTTAAATTATTATTCTTTATTTCTGAAAATAATTTATTGGTTTTTTCATATATGTTTGCTAGTATATCTGTTTCTTTTTTTTGATTATCTATGCTTAATGTAATTGCACATTTTATAACATCTTTTTGAAAAGGTATTTTTTCTTTTTCCCCATTCTTTAATATTTCATTTTTTAATTCATTTTCAATTTCACTTGTATCAAGTTCAATAAATTGTTTTGCTCTTTTTTCTAAATTTAAGTCAATATTTTTATAATTATCTAATGTTTCATTTAATTTTTTATTATAATCTATTTCGACAGTTCTTCTTCTTTTTCCACATTTGTCTCTAATTATACTTTTTTCATTAAACTCTGCAACTACATTAATAAAATTTATAGCATTTTCTTGGATTTCTTCATCTATTCTTTTTATGTCATTATTTACCTTATCTAACTTTTTTTGTATTATATTCGCATCTTCATCTATGTTTTCAAAAAAATTATTTCTTTCGTCTTGAAGCTTAATATTTTCTTTATTCAAATATTCTTGTTTTTTTTGAATATCTGTAATTTTATTAGCAATTATATCATATTCTATAATAATTTCTTCTTCCTCTTCTGTACATTTTTTATAACTTTCTGCTGCTTCTACTAATTTAGAATAATTATCGAAATTACATTTTATATTGTTTTTAATATTGTATCCAAACATTTTGCCAAAATATCTTTCTATTATTACAGCATTTCTTTCATACATTAATATCACCCTCTCTATATATAAAAAGAAATCAAAAATTATTATACCCAATAATTCTTAATTTCATAAGTTTTCTTATTTTTTTCTTCTGTCTATTGAATAGCTACTTCCCATAACTGCTTTAACTGCATGTTTTACTTGAGCTGAAACATCACCTATTTCTAATACATTGTTAAATCGTCCTGCTTCTGCAACAACAACTGCTATTGAAATAGATGTAATAGGAAACTTTTCTATAATTCCTTTTCTGTTTGCAACTTCAATATATCCTTCTTCACTATCTTTTTCATTATAAAATTTTTTTATACTATGGTCAAAGTAAAAAATAACCTCTTGACAAATTCTTTCTACATCTGTTCCTTCTACTACAGCAATAAAGTCATCTCCTCCAATATGTCCAACAAATCCCCCACCATAGTTGTGTATCGCTTTTAATATTAAATCTGCTGTATACTTTATTATTTCGTCACCTTTCAAGAATCCATATACATCATTATATGCTTTAAAATTATCCAAATCAAAATATAATACCGAAAAATCAATTTGTTTCAAAAGATTCTTTTTTAGTTCGGCCTGTATTTGTACATTTCCAGGAAGTCCAGTTAATGGACTCATTCTTCTATTAGTTGATAATAATCTACTTAAATTCTTTACTGTATAATAAAGATATCCTTCATCTACCGGCTTTTTTATAAAATACTCTATTGATTCATGAAGTATTTTTAGCCTATGCTCTCTAGACCCATTTGAAGAAACTACAATTACAGGTGTTATAGTGTTGTTCTCATCTTTTCTTATTTTTCTGCATATTTCTATTACATCTCTATCAATAGCATCTTCATTTATAATTATTAATGAAGGTATACTTTTTAAAGCTATATCTATTTGTTTAGTTTTTACACTGATAAATCTATATTCTTTATCATCTCGAAATAGCTCTCTAAAGATTACTATAGAGGTATCATCATCATCAATTATATAAACTTCGTTTACCATTTTAATACTTTCCTTTCTATTTTTTGTAGTTAAAGAAATTAATCGTTCATATTAAAAATCTTGTTATTTGGTAAATTTTACACGTGAAATTTGTGAAACATTATTTTTGTTATATACCTTTACAGTTAATCTATTCTCTCCATTTTCTAATTCTATATTTTTACTATATTCATTTCCTTCAATATTTTCTGTTATAGGTTCATTATTATTTAATGTAATTTCTACTTTTGACAAACCTTGTGAATCTTCTGCTTTAATAAAGAAAGTTTTTCCATCTGTTGTAACATTAATTTTAGGTTTATTAACTCCCATTACTTTTTGAGATTTTCTTGTTTCTTTTCCTTCTATATCAGTTGCAATAATATTAAGAATATGTGTTCCTTCAAGTACTACATCTATTAATGTCTCGTTTTTTGTAGCATTTATAGTTAAAACTATTGCATTTGCCTCATCATCATCCCAATAATATTTTATCTTATCTATGTTTACAGTACTTTCTGTAGTAGCCTGAACTTTTCCTTCTACGGGTGTAAGTGTTATTGCAGGTCCTTCTGCAACATCAATTGTTGTTTCATATGCAGAACTTATTCCATTAATATCTTTTGCAGTTATGCTTACATTATTTTTTCCAGAATTTAATATTATTTTTTCATTAACACTTGTTTTGTTATTTGTAATTATTTCCTTTTCACTTTCTTCATTAATAGTATATTTAACACTTGATATTTCTTTATCATGTGTTACTACTATATTAATTGTATTTGCACTTTCTCTTTCTATTGTAATGCTAGGTTTTGTACTGTTACTTACTAATAAGTCATTATTTGATTTATTAATTATGTTCTTATAATAAGAATATCCTCCTGCTACTGTTGTTCCTAGTCCAAATGTAATTAAAAATATACAAAAAATGATTACAATGGACTTTGTACTTGCTTTTTTATTCTTTTTATTTTTTTCTATATCTGTGGCTAAGATTTGATTCATTTAAATTTTCTCCTATTCTAAACGCTTATTTCCGTAAACTAACTGTTTTGATTATAGCATATCTTTTTTTTAAAGTAAATATTTTTACCAAAAGAAAAAGAGGAAATTTTGTATTCCCTCTTTATCTTTTATAAGACATATTTTTTAATTGTAAATATTCCTACTCCTAAGACTGTAAGTATTATTGTTCCAGCTGTTACATACATTATTATATTACTTGCAAGACCAGTTTTTATAGATAAAATTACATCTGCTTCATCAATATCATCTTCTTTTGGTTCTTTATTATCTGGTGTTGAATCTCTATCTGGAACTCCTTCTTTATTGTAGTCTTCTGAAATTTCAGCTACATTTGTTTTTAGTCCTAAATTATTGCTTCCGTTAATCCATCTGAATATTACTTTAACTTCTGCACTTTCTCCTGGTTTTAATAATGTATTTTCAAGCAATCTTGTAGAAATTACACCATTTCCTTCATCTTTCCAGCCTGTATTGTCTTCTTCATAGAATTTTAATCCTTCTGGAACATAGTCTGTTATTTCTTTTGCATATCCTTCGATATCTCCCTCGTTTGTTATTTTAATAGTATATCCAAATTTAACAACAGTTGAATTTAATTTCTTTTTATTTATTTCTACTTTTGGAATTATATCTTTACTATTATCTCCAGTATTTCCGGTTTGTGTTGTTGTTGTTTTACCATCTTCAGTAACATATACTTCAGAAACATATTTTAATAAACTTAAATCAAAAGTCTTAATTAATATTGTTTCGTAGTCATCATCATCCTCATTGTTTTTATCTACATTACCTGGCTTAGAATCTATATCCTCATCTGGTATTGGTTCTCCATTTTTATTTTCATATTTTGTAATTTCCGCAATATTTACAATATTTGTATTTGTTGGAGCTTTATCATTAACTTTACATAGTATTTGTAAATCTTCATAATCTAGTCCTGAACCATGTTCATCATCATCTTTTTTATTAAATGCTTTTAATATTTTATCTTTATTAACTTCATATGATAAATATTTTGTTGAAATTGTTTTTCCATCTGATGCAACTGTCCAACCGAATTTCTTATTGAATTCACAATCTACGTAATCTAAATAATCTGGTAAATGATCAGTAACTTCACCTGCATATACATCAGTTTCGCCCTCATTATATACTCTAATATTATATAATACATAACTTTGAGCTGGAACTGTTAGGGGATCTTTTACCATTATATATTCAGCATCATGACAATTTGGATCATTTTTTAATTTATCTGTTTTTACTTCTGTTGCTCTATCATATGGATTTTCCTTACTTCCAACATTATGATTTGGAGTTAAGTATTCTCCATCTGAAATATCTACATCATTACTTATAGCAGCAATAAATTTTGTTAATGCTAAATCCACGATTTTTTTCTTTACTTCAACAACTTCATAGTCTTCATCATCTTCATCATCATCATATCTACCATCTGTCTTTCCTTCTTTATTTTTCTTGTCATCAGGTAAATTTTCAGGTTTTGAATCTATATCTTCATCAATTTTATTACCATTTTTATTTTCGTATTTTGTAATTTCTGCAGAATTTATTAATCTTGTTTTGTCTGGCGTATTTGCTTTAATTCTACATAAAATTGGTAAATCTTGATAATCTAATTTTGAACCTTTTCCGTCATCATTTTCTTTGTCAAATGCTTTTAATATTTTATCTTTATTTACTTCTGCTGATAAGTAATTTGTTGTAACTGTTTTACCATCTGATGAAATTTTCCATCCATACTTTTCATTAAATTTTTCTGCATCATCTGATACAAATTCCAAGTAATCTGGCAAATAATCTTTTACTTCTCCAGCAAATACATCTACTTCACCCTCATTATATACTCTTATATTATATAAAATGTAAGAATTTTCAGGTATTGTCAATGGAGTTTTTATTTGTGTATATTTTGCATCATGTTCTCCATTTTTTAAAGGTGTTGTATCTACTTTAGTTGCTCTATCATATGGATTTACATTACTTCCTATGTTTTTATCTGCAGTTAAATATTCTCCATTTTCTATTTTTTCATCTTCACTAATAGCTGTTATGAATTTTGTTAATGCTAAATCTATAATTTTTTTCTTTACTTCAACAACTTCATAGTCTTCATCATCTTCATCATATCTACCTTCTGGTTTTCCTTCTTTGTTTTTCTTGTCATCAGGTAAATTTTCAGGTTTTGAATCTATATCTGTGTCAATTGGTGTTCCATTTTCATCTTCATATTTTGTGATTTCTGCTGAATTTATTAATTTTGTTTTATCTGGTGTATCGGCTTTAATTCTGCATAATATTGGTAAATCTTGATAATCTAGTTTTGAACCTTTACCATCATCTGCTTCCTTATCAAATGCTTTTAATACTTTATCTTTATTAACTTTATATGATAAATAATCTGTTGTCACTGTTTTTCCATCTGATGAATGCCATCTAAATTGGTCATTAAATTCACCTTGTACAAAGCTTAAATACTCTGGTAAATAATCTGTTACTTCACCTGCATATACATCTACATCACCTTCATTATATACTCTTATGTTATATAGTACATATGATCTTTCAGGTATTGTTAATGAAGTTTTTACTTGTGTATATTTTGCATCATGTTCTCCATTTTTTAAAGGTGTTGTATCTACTTTAGTTGCTCTATCATATGGATTTACATTACTTCCTACATTTTTATTTGCAGTTAAATATTCTCCATTTTCTATTTTTTCATCTTCACTTATAGCTGTTATAAACTTTGTTAATGCTAAGTCTACTTTTTCAAGTATAATATTATCATAATCTTCATCATCTTGATAGTTTTTATCTCCGTCTTTTCCTGGCCATGGATCTGTAGTATTATCAGATGGTTTTGTTTGAGAATCTCTATCTTTTACATCATCTACATCTTGAATATTTCCTTCTTTATCTGTAGCTTCTGTTATAGCAGCTTCGTTTCTAATTGGATTTACAGTTCCATTTGGTGCACTTACCCTTAATAAAACTTGTACACTTGTTCTGTCTAATCCTTCTCCGTCAAAATTACTGTCTTTGCTACTATCATATGCTTTTAGTTCAATTCCTTTGTTTTGGTTTGGCTTATTTTCAAACTTTTTACCAGTTGTTTCTGTAAAGTAATAAGTTATACTTATTGTATTTTCGCCATTGTAGTTATCTTTTTTAGATCCATTATTATCTTGGTCTAATTCCCAATATGAGTTATATTCTATTATTTTTTGGTATATACTGTCAGACACTTCAACTGTAGATGAATTTCCTTGAGAGTCAACTTTTGTAATAGTATTTGATTGTTGCTCATTTGAAGCTGGTATATAAACAAATTCTAGTCCTGTAGGAATATTATCTGTTATTTTATTAACATATCCATCAACTTCACCTTCATTATATACAGTAAAGTTATATAAAACGAAATCTCCTGATTTTACAGTTATTGGTGTTTTATCTAACGTATAATTTGCTGTTTTTTCAGTACCGTTTGGTATTAATTTACTTGTGTCTATTGTTGGTGCATTTCTTCCAGATTTTGTTGTTCCATCTGGTGAAACAACACTTTCAATATATTTTTGTAATGCTAAGTCAAATTCTGCTGGTTTTATAACAACTATTTCAAAGTCATCATCATCTTCTTGTCCTTCGAAATAATCTCTTGTATTGTCTGTGTCATTGTAAATATTTTTTGTGTCATTACCGCCATGATATCCAGTATATTTATCTCCTGTTGTATTTTGATTAGCTTGTGGATTATTTTTTGTACTTGAATCTCTATCATTTTCAACTTTTTCAGGGGTATCTGTTTCTTTTTTATATGCCTCTGAAATATATGCAATATTTGTTAAATAATTATTTGTTTTGGTAGAAGGTTCTTGAGTAACTTCACACTCAATTTCAATAGTTTCACTTGCTAAAGTTCCTTCAAATTTAGAAAGTACATTTTCGCTAACATTTGTAAATGTGATAGTATTATTATCTTTGTTATAAACATAAGAATAGTTTATATTACCTTTTTTATATGTTCCTGTTGTTGTTTTATTTGCAGTAAATCCCTTAAGAGCTAAACCTTGTGGTAATTTGTCTACTATTGTTTTTGCATATCCATCTATTTCTCCTTCGTTGTATACTGTTATTGAATATGTAACAATATCTCCTTTTTTTACAACTACTGGGTCTTTTCTGTGTTTATATGTTGCAGTATTTGGTATTGTAGATGTATCAATATTAACTGTTCTTTCAGCATTTAATCCCTTTTCATTTATTATTGTTGTATTTGTTCCATCTGCTGAAGTTATTTTAGTAATTACTTTTCTTAATGCTAAGTCAAATTCTTTTTTTATTGGAGCATTAACTTTTAATTCAAATGGTTCATCTTTTGGTATAACTTCTACAACTGGTTGTTCTGTTTTTGTTGTAGAAATTAATAATTTTTTCCCATTTATTTTATATGTTCCATCAAAAGTTATTTGAATATTATTTCCAGTTACTTTTGATTTAGGTACTGCTATATAAATATTTTGTCCTATATAATTTGCAATTACTTGGTCTTGATTTTTGGTTCCTTCAGCATTTGAAATATATGCACCTGTTGTTGTATCCCCATTTACAGAAATTGTATTATTTAAACCTGTTTGATTTCCTTCAATTTTAACTGGTCCAACAACATAATAATCAATATTATTTACTGTTTTCTTATTAGCTTCTGATTGAGCTGGTGTTATTGTTAAAGGTATTCTTGTTGTATTTTCTGATGTTGCATAATTATTTGCAGTATCTATTAAATACCAACATAAAACAGTTGCCATTTCTTGTTGCCATCTTTCAATAGTTGCTTCATTTTCACTAACATTTGTAGGTGTATGATTAAATGGATGTCCATCATTATTAGATTCCATACCATACCATTCAACAACTTCTTTATCTAATGTACGAGAAAGTTTTAATATATTTTCCCTTACATTATATACTTGATTGTTATTATCGTTATTTTCTAAATAATTTGTAAAATACCATAATGCTGCTTGTTGTGCAACTGAAACCATTTCCTCTGGTAATTCTATTTGAATATATTGATTGTTTAAATCATAGTAAAAATATCCTTTTTTACCTTGTTCAGATATAATATTGGTATAATCATATTCTGGTTGTGCAATATATTTGTAACCTTCTCCTATTTGATTGTCATTTGAATCATAATTATCAACTGCACCATAAATTAATCCTGCTTTTGCTAGTAATTCTCTTTTTTTTGCAAGATTTTCTTCTTCTGATAGATTTTTATCTGATATATATATATTATCTAAAATCCATAATATTTGTTTTAAATATTGACTTTTTCCTATATTACTATATACATCATTTGTGTTTGATTTTAATCCTTCAATATCAGAGTCTAAATCATATTCCATGTTATATGTAGATGTTGAATCTCCTCCAATATGTCCATTTCTCCATGTATCTCCCACTGACGCATTTAAACAATAATAATCTGTGTCATTTGTAGATGACATAATTTGAAAAACTGGATAATTTCCTTCAACACTTAATGCATATCCATATTTTTTTTCACCATTAGCATATCTAAAGTATGATAATGACAAATTCTTTTCTATGTTTTTTGCTGCAAGACTTGGAATAATGCTTCCAATTCCAAGAATAGCTACCATCATTACAATTAATGTTCTTATAATTGCTTTTTTCATTTTCATAAAATTACCTTCCTTTACACATATTTAGCTATATTTTATTTTACTATTTTTCTTTAGGATTTGCAATAGGTCATAGAGTGGTTATTTATTTATAACCTTTAATCTCCTACGGCTAAGCACTTTATGCTTTTGTTACACTTTCCTTACAATTATATTACATTTTTGTTACAAAATCAAGACTTTTATGTAAATTTTCTAACGTTTTTATTTATAAATATAACAATTCATACTAAGTAATTTAAAAAGATTAAGATATTGTATTTCTTGTGTAAATATTTTGAATGTAACAGTAAATCAACAAATTAATAAATTTGTAATATTTTCATAAAAAACATATATATTTATATAAGTATTATGGAGGCCATTATGAAAAAATATAAATATATCATTATAATACTTTTTTTCATTAACATTCCAAGTTTCTCGTTTGCAAATAAAAGTTACATTTCTGAAACAACAACGATCAACGCAAGACACGCAATAGTATTAGATAGGGCATCTAGTACTATTTTATATGGGAAACAAGAAAAAGAAATCTGTAAGATGGCATCTACAACTAAAATTATGACTGCAATTATCGTCATAGAAACCTGTTCTAATCTGCATGAGGAAGTTATTATTTCAAAAACATCTGCTCGGAACTGGCGGTTCTAGACTTGGTTTATCCACAAATGATAAAATAAGTGTTGAAAACTTGCTTTATGGTTTAATGATGGTCTCAGGAAATGATGCTGCTGTTGCTCTTGCTGAATTTATTAGTGGTAATATTGAGACCTTTTCTAATTTGATGAATGAAAAAGCACATAGTTTACATTTAGAATCAACACATTTTACATCTCCTCATGGTTTAGACCAAGATGAACACTATACAACTGCTTATGATTTAGCATGTCTTACAAATTATGCTTTACAAAACGATTTATTTTCTAAAATTGTAAAAACTCAAAATCGTACTGTATATATAAACGATCAACCAAGGCAATTAAATAATACCAATGAGTTATTAGGCTATTTAGACGGTGTATATGGTGTTAAAACAGGCTTTACCAATGGAGCAAATCGATGCTTAGTGACAGCTTGTAAACGAGGTGATTTAGATATAATTTGTATTGTTTTAGGCTGTGATACTAAAAAAGATAGAACAAAAGATAGTATCAATTTAATAAACTATATTTTTGATAATTTTTCAGTTGTAAATATTAAGGATTTAATTCAGAAAGAATTTAATAACTGGAATACTAATAATACAAATACTTTTATAGTAAATAAAGGGATAGATCAAAATATAATACCAACTTATTCTGAAACACAACTTCCATATCAAAAAATCGCAGTAAAAAATTCTGATATTTCAAATATAAAAATTGATATTTTTTGCAACTCATATTATAATGCTCCGGTTTTTTCTGATAGCAAAATAGGAATAATTAATACTTATATTTCAGATAATGCCTCTTTTTCTTTAGATATAATAAATAGTAACACTGTTAAAAGAAAAAACATAAACTATTATATAAATATGTTTTTAAAAGATTACTTTTCACTCTTGACTTTTTAGATTTTTTTTGCTAATATAGATAAGTAACTTTTGCATAAATTATTAATTTCAGATAAAAAAGCAAATGTTATACTAAAAATTGCAGGTATAGTTTAGTGGTAAAACATGACCTTGCCAAGGTTAAGTTACGGGTCCGATTCCCGTTACCTGCTCCAAAAATTTAATATTTACGGCGAGTTAGCCAAGCGGTAAGGCACGAGTCTGCAAAACTCTGATGATCGGTCCGACTCCGATACTCGCCTCCAAGATGATGTACTTTTAAGCGATTATCATAGAATGATATGAAGTATCACATAATGGCACAAAATGCAAAAATACTCTCTTTGTAAGGGAGTATTTTTCTATTTCTACATCATTTACTTATCGTAGATTATCACAAAATAGTGTAAAACTTACCCTACAAATGCTGTAACAAGCACTTTAAAAAACACACGAAATTCCGTTCTTATTTGCTTGAATTTCAGTTATAAATATGATATAGTAATTGAAGATAGAAGAAGTGTAATCCATTAACTTATGTAACGCACATTTCTGTGTTACTTATTTTCTATCTATAAAATACACATATTTTAAAAAAGTCAACTAGTTTGCTAAAAAAATAAAAGTATCAAATATGTAAAAGTTACAATTCACGGTTTATTATAAATTAGCCCTGCCTAAAGTTTATATATTTATTTTTAAAGTAAACTTGTGCGGGGACCACTTTCTTAC
>CAMIVO010000019.1 GCA_946401865.1 uncultured Clostridia bacterium | reverse complement strand
TTTTTTATTTAATAGTGGTTTCCATAATTTTTTTCATAGATTACTTTACACTATCCAATCTTATTTTGTGTTAAATTTATGAGAATTATACATTATTCTAATATTTAATTTTTTAGCTTAACTGTGCCACAACAACTCTATCATTTTCGCATAAATCTTTTTTACAGTATATATTTATATATCTTTTTTGTTTCTCTAATATTTGCTTAACTTTTTGTTTTTGATTATATCCAATTTCGAAGCATAGAAATCCATTGATATTTAAAAACTCTGGAGCATCTTCTGCAATTTTTCTATAAAAAGTAAGTCCATCTTTTCCACCATCCAAGGCTTGTATTGGCTCATTTTGAACGTCCTTAGTCAATTTTTTTATTTCATCTGTTTCTATATATGGTGGATTTGAAACTATAATATCAAATTTTAAATTTTTAATTTTGTTAAATAAATCAGATTCAATAAAATCTATATTATTTTTTACGCCATTAAATTCAGCATTTTTTTTAGCTATTTCTAAAGCTTTTGGGCTAATATCAGTTGCAAATATTTTAACATTATTTACATATTTTGCGAGAGAAACTGCAATTGCTCCACTTCCTGTGCATAAATCTAAAATAATAGGGTTTTCAATTTTTTTTGCGATATTAATAACTTCTTCAACCAAAATTTCAGTATCTTGTCTTGGAATTAAAACATCTTTTGTAACCAAAAAATTTAATTTCATAAATTCTTGTTTTCCTGTAATGTATTGTATAGGTTCTCCTAAAATATGTCTTTTTACATTTTTTATATATAATTCTCTTTCTTGACTTGTTATCTCTTTATTGTCATATATAATTAGGTATTCTTTTGACTTTTTTAAAGTTGCTTCTAACAGCATTCTGGCTTTATTTTTTGGTGCTTCAATATTTTCGTTTTTTAACATAATTACTGCTTGATTTATTGCTTCTTTTATTGTCATACATACCTCCTTACATTGCTACAAATTATATATCATATTTTGCTGTTTAATTATTTTTTAACAAATCTTTCCCATCTTTTATATAATCATATCCTGAAAAAATTGTAGCAATCACAGATATTACCATCATTATTGATGTTACTACATTTATTACTAAATGCCAGCTTGAAAGTGTACCTTTTGTAAATTCAAAAAAGGTTCCAATATCAATAAAGGCTAAAATAATTGCAATCATTTGAGTAACTGTTTTTAGTTTTCCCCAAATTGATGCTGCAATTACTTTTCCTTCATTACCTACTGCAATTAGTCTATAGCCAGAAACTACGAACTCTCTAAATATAACAATTATTGGTATCCAGCCTGGAATTCTTCCTTGTTCAACAAGTATTATAAATGCAGCAAGAACAAGAATTTTATCTGCAATTGGATCTAAAAACTTACCAAATGTTGTTATTAAATTCCTTTTTCTAGCAATTGCACCATCTAATTGGTCTGTGATAGATGCAATTATAAAAATTAAATCCATTAATAAAAATGAAATTGGTATTTGTAAGAATTCTCCTGGTATATTTAAATATGGTATTATAACCATTATTGGAACTAATAATATTCTAAGTACTGTTAGTTTATTTGGTAAGTTCATTTTTGTCTCCTTTTTATTTCAACATTTCTATAGCTTTTTTTAGTTGAGTATCTTCAGATTCCTCTAAACTGTATATGCTTTTTACTGTATCTGGAAGTTTTACTTCTTCATCTGGTTTAATTCCCTCTTTATGAATTGAAGTTTCTTTTGGTGTATAATATTGTTCTGTTGTTATTTTTAAGCCACTTCCATCTGTTAAAGAAAGTAAAGTTTGAATAATTCCTTTTCCATATGTTTTTGTTCCAACTAATTTTGCTCTTTCATTATCTTGAAGGCTACAAGCTAGTATTTCAGAAGCACTTGCTGAATTTTCATTAACTAAAACTATTACAGGCATTGTTATAGTTGGATCATTTTTTGAATAAGTAACTGTTTTTTTATCTTTATTATTAACTGTTGAGATAATAGTTTTTCCTTTTTCTAATAACATATCAGCTATATCTACAGCTTCATCAACTATTCCTCCGCCATTATTTCTAAGATCAATAATTAATTTCTGAGCTCCTTGATTTTGCAATTCTTGAACTTTTTCTTTAAAACTCTTTGCTGTATCTTCATCAAAACTTGGCACTTTTAGATAACCAATATTTCCTTCAAGCATTTTTGCAGTAATAGGATTTGTAGTTATTTTTTCTCTAATTAATTCATAAGGAATTCTTTGTCCTTCTCTTTCAATAATAAGCTTGACTTTTGTTCCTGCTTTTCCTTTTATAAAAGAAGCTATTCTATCAAAATCTTTAGCTGTATATTCTACATCATCTACACTTATTATTAAATCTCCTGATTTTATTCCAGCTTTTTCTGCAGGACTTCCTGGAATTGGATAATATACAAGAACTCTGTCAGATTCTTCGTCTGCTACCATATATATACCAACACCAACAAAACTTCCTGTAATGTTTTCTGTATAATCTTTCATTTTACTAGCAGGGATATATTCTGTATATTCATCTCCTAGACCTGCCACATATCCTTTTATTGCTGAATTTTTTAAATCTTCTTCATTAATATCATTATTCCACAAATAATAATCATCAATTGTTTTTTTTATTTTATTTATATACTTATCTATACTAGTATTTGAAGAAGAAGTTAGCTCTTTTAATAATCCAGTATTTTCTGATAGTGTTAATGTTTGATTATCTTCTTTTAAATATGAATACATCCAAAAAGATGTTAACATAAATGTAACAAATATTGTAAGAACAACAATCATTATTGTTCTATAAATTCTATTTTTCTTCTCTTCCATTAGTAATAAACCTCCTATGGTAGATATGGTCTTGGATTAACACAATTAGCATACCTAGACCCCGGTGTCCTTATCTCAAAATGTAAATGTGGACCTGTAACATTTCCAGTAGCACCTGAAAGCATTATTTGTTGTCCTTTTGAAACCCTTTGTCCTGAAGAAACTTGAACTCTAGAAGCATGTGCATAAAAACTATATATATTATTTCCATGATATATTTCAACAAAGTTTCCATATGCGGAATTATATCCTGTATCACATACTATACCATCTCCAATAGAATATACAGCTGTTCCAGATGAAGCTCTAAAGTCAAGACCTGTATGATATCCAGAACTCCAATATCTACCTGCAACTCCATATCCAGTACCAATTACAGGATTTGCAACAGGCCAACCAAAACCATATGAACTTGATGATTTGTTTGAACTAGTGCTACTTGAACCTGAATTTTTATTTGATGAAGAACCTGATTTTTTCTTTGCAGCAATTTCTGCATCATATGAAGCTTGCATGCTTTTTATCTTACTACTAATACTGCTTTCATGACTCTTTAACTCTTTTAATTGTTTTTCTAAATCTGCTTCTTCTTGAGTTAATTCGCTTACATATTTACTTTTTTCTTTTTGAGTTGTCTTTAATTGAGTTGCTACACTTTCCTTACTTGCTTTTGCAGTAACAAGTGTTTTTTTGCTATCTTCGATTTCTTTTTTAGATTTTTCAATTTCTTGTTTTTTAGCTTCAAGTTCATCTAATAATTCTGTATCATGTTCTACAATTTCAGATACTAAATAATAATTTGAAATCATATCAACAAGTCCATTTGAATTTAAAATAACATCTAAAAATGAAGTTTCTCCCGCTTCATATGTAGCAACAAGTCTTTGGTTAAGCAATTCTTGTTGTTCATCAAATTGTTCTTGATTTTCTTTTAATTTCTTTTCTGCTTCATCAATTTTTTTATTTGCATCATCAATTTGTACTTCTAGTTTATCTATTTCGTTCTCATAAGAATCAATTTGATTATTTAATTTATCTACTTGTTTTTGAGCTTCAGATTTTTTTGCTGATATTTCTTCTTTTTGTTCTTTAACATCCTCAATTTGCTCACTTACTTGGCTAGCTTCATTTTTTTGTTTGTCTATGTCTGCTTGTGTTACTGCAAATACCATATTTACATTTGTTAATAAACATAATATTAAGATAATACTAAATATTCTAATTATTATTTTATTCATAAGTTTTCTCCTTAATACTTATTTTAAATACAATTTGTAAATTTTGTCCTTTTTAACCGCACATCATTTTTAAAAATTCTATGGTTCCCCCTTTAGGGATACCCACCATACGAATTTTTAAAAACGAAATGCTGACGCGGACAAAATATAACAAATTGTAATTTTATTCAACTAATATTCAGGTACTGAAACATAATCTAATGGATTAGCTGGGTTCCCATTAACTCTTATCTCGAAATGTGCATGTGGTCCTGTTGAATAGCCTGTTGAACCAACTTTCAAAATAACATCTCCTGCATTAACTACCTGCCCTAATGTAGCAACTATTTCTGAACCATGAGCATATAGAGTTTGAACCCCTCCACCATGGTCAATTATTACCATATTTCCATATGCTGAATTATATTCGGCTTTTACTACAACACCATTTGCAATTGCTGTAAACTCTGTTCCCATAGATGCACTTATATCAACCCCAGTATGAAGTTTATATACTCCTGTAATTGGATGAACTCTCATTCCATAATTAGATGTAATTGTATAATGTCCTGGTATTGGCCATTGCATTGGTCCACCTGAATAGTCTTCTCCAAAATTGATGGTTTTTGCCAAACTTTTTATTTCTGTTTCTATTGAGTTTATTTGTGCATTATATTCATCTATTTGGGCTTGTAGTTCTTGTTCTTCTTGGCTTAATTTTGATATATAATTTTGTCTTAAAACTCTTGTATTTGATAGTGCAATTTTTGTTTTAGAAGCTGTTCTTTCTTTATTTTCTAATTCAGTTCTTTTATCATATATTTTATTTTTGTCTTGTTCTATTTCGTTTTTCTTTTCCTCAACAAATTCTAATAGTTCTATATCATATGAAGCTAGTTCAGATACAATATAATATGTTGCAAAAAAATCTGAGATACTTCTTGCACCAAGCACAATTTCTAAATAGTTTGTATCTCCTGCTTCATATATTTCAACTAGCCTTGCATCTAATAAGTCTTTTTGTTTTTTATATGTAATTGTTGCATCTTCCAATTTTTTTTCGATTTCTTTAATTTCAGTTTCTATTTTAGAAATATCTTCATCTATTTTATTAATTGTTTCTTCATTTGCTTGAATATTTTCATCTAATTTTTGAATTTGTTGTAAATTTTGTGTTAAATCTTCATTTACTATATTGAGTTCTTCATTTGTTTGGTTTAATTTTTCTTGTATTTCACTTTTTTGTTCTTGTAATTCATTTACATCTGCAGCAAATAAAGGTGTTGTAATGCAAACTATTAAAAAGCTTATTATAAATATTTTGATTTTTTTTTGCATCACTTTTCCCCCTTTTTAAACTTTTAAATATTTTTTCATTGATCTTGTACTACCTATTATTCCTATGCCCATTCCTAAAACTAGGTATACAATTACAATAACACTAAACATTTCTTTAAATTCTAAAAGCCTTAATCCTAAATTAGCTAGGAAATTTATAAAAGAAATATTTCTACTTACTAACATATATAATCCTGAAACTATTATAAGAGAAACTATTCCTGAAGAAAGTCCAATAATAATTCCTTCTACTATAAATGGCCATCTTATAAAACTATTTGTTGCTCCAACATATTTCATAATAGAAATTTCTTTTCTTCTTGCATAAACTGTAAGTTTTATTGTATTTGAAATAATAAATATACTAACAGCAATTAATGCAATGATTATTGTATAACTACCTATTTTTATTCCGTCTTGCTATTTTAATTAAAACTTCAATTACATCATCTGTATTTGTTACTTTAACTATATTTTCTATTTGAAGCAGTTTTTCCTTAACTTCTACGGTTTTTGTAATATCTGTAAGTGTTATTTTATATGATGGTTTAAATATACTAACATCATAACCACTTATTAAATCTGCTCTATCGCGAAAAACTCTTTGCTTTACTGATTCTAAGGCTTGTTCTTGAGAAACAAAATCTATAGTATTTATTTCTGCTATTTCGTTAATTTGTCTTTTAACCTCTTCTATTTCTTCTTCTGTTGCATCTTTTTTAATGAATGCTTGTATTCCTTGTTGTGATTCTACTTGTTTAATAAAGTGATTAAAGTTTCCTACTATTATAAAGCAGAACCCAAAAAATATCATTATTAAACACATTGTTCCAAATGAGGTAAATGCTTGTTTTTTATTTTTAAATATATTTGAAAATCCTTCTCCTACTAAGTAGGTAAACACATTATATTTCATCATAACCACCTTTTTTATCATCTCTAATAATGTCGCCTTTTTCTATATGTATAACTCTTTTTTTCATTTTATCTACTATATCTTTTGCATGTGTTGCAACTACAACTGTTGTTCCTCTCATATTTATATCATTTAGTAAATTCATTATATCCCAAGCTGTATCTGGGTCTAGATTTCCTGTAGGCTCATCAGCTATAAGCATTGATGGATTATTAACCATTGCTCTTGCTAAAGCCACTCTTTGTTGCTCACCACCTGAAAGCTCATTTGGATACATTTTGGCTTTTCCGCTTAATCCAACAAGTGAAAGTACCATTGGAACTTGTCTACGTATGTGGCGACTTGTTGCACGAACTATATACATTGCATATGCAACATTGTCATATACTGTTTTGTCAGGTAATAATCTAAAGTCTTGAAAAACAACCCCCATACTTCTTCTTAAATATGGAACTCTACTTGGTTTTAAAAATGTTGTGTCTTTTCCATTTATAATTATATTTCCTGAAGTTGGTTCTTCTTCTTTTAAAATTAATTTTATTAAAGTTGATTTTCCACTTCCAGAGGTTCCAACTAAAAAGCAAAATTCACCTTTTTCTATTAAAAAATTTGCATTTTTTACAGCTTTTGTGCCTGTATCATATGTTTTATTAACATTTCTAAATTCTATCATTTATGTTTTTGTTTATAATTTTTTATTATAAACGACTCCTTTCGAAAAATTTATTCAATCTCTTACATCATAACAATAAATTATATTTTTTTCAAGAGATTTTACGAAAAATTTACAATTAATTATTGTGGTTCAATTATAATTCATTCTTACGTTTTAAGTTCACATTAACAACAAAAATTTATGCAAATTAGAAAAGATAAAACTAACACTAAACTTGCTAAAGACTTTGAAACTTGGAAGAAAAAAGCTAAAGAAAAAATTAATGATATGAAAAAAGGAAAGCTTACTGAAAATGAAGTTTATAAATGGCTTATACATAGTAAATAGAGAGAATTTAGATTCTCTCTATTTCTTAATGAGCTATATTATTATGTGCTTCTTATTATCTTATTTGTCATATGCCTTATGAGTTTCTCTATTGTCCATTTTGAAAATTCTTTTTATTTTACTAAATATTTTTAAATCTGGATTTTCATTATGTTTGGCTCTTTTTCCATTATTGTATGATTTTACAACCATTGGATATAATTCATATTTAACATTAAATATCTTAAAATCTTCTAACTCATTTTTATCAAGGCAATCCAAATATACATCCAATTCGTTTAGAGTTCTACATGCAGAAATTATAGCAGGGTGTAAAAATTTTTTTCTCATCATTTCTGTTGCTATTGTTACTGCATCAATAAAACTATAATTCTCCCTTTCTCTAGCTAATCTTATTGTTTCAGCATATCTACTTGCAAATTGTATTTTAAAGTCTGAAAAATTTCTTGTAAATTTATCTTCTATTACTTCTTCTACAGAACTGTATTTACTCTTCTCCTTATTAAGAATTCTTAATACTTCTTCTGCTTTGTATGGTAATATAACTTTCCCCTGTTTTTCAGATATTAAAAGTGTATTGTTATTTTTTATATGAATTTCTTTATCTTCTGTTTCATCTATATAATTTACTATTTGATCTTCTTGTATAACATTTTCTTTTTTCTCTGTTACATTTTGAATATTTTCTTTTTCAGTTAATACTTTTTCCATTTCTTTTTCGTGTTCTTCCTTCATTTTTTCGAGTGTTTTTGCTAAATCAATCATTAATACATTTATATAATTTTCTGTTAACTGTTCTTCAAAAATGCTATTAACTATATAATTATTTCTAATTTCTCTGTATTTTTGATTATATTTATTTAATATTTTCTTTTCTACTCCTATATTACCTGTTGAATCAATATTTCTTAGTAAATTTGTCAATAGTTCTAAATTATTATCAATTTTATTAATTTGCGTTTGAAATACTTGCTTTTTGTTTTCCATATCCTCTTTATTTAGATTATTTCTCTCAACAATTCCATCTTCAAATACTTGCATAGTATCTAAATATGTATTATATAAAGATATTCTTTTGCTATATGAATTTTTATAATTTTCTAGTTCTTTGTAATCCAATTCGATTTTTTTTCTTATATTCTTATCATTGTAAAATATCATTAACTATCATTCTCCTCATATTTTGGAACATTATATAGCTTTCTCGCATTTTCTCTTGATATTATTTTTTCTTCTTTGTTTTTATCTCTTATATATGATAATATAATAACTGCAAATAGAATTGTAATTCCTGTTCCAGTAAACATTTTTGTAATGACTGTTCCTAATTTGCTTATTTTAAATACTAATATTCCCTTCACTTGGCTATAGTTTACTAATTCTGGATCTACACTATTGTTGTTATCTCCTTTTGTCTTATAGTAAGTTTGTCCATCTTTTTGTATTATATCTACTACTCTATGAGTTATTGTATCTATTCCGGTTTCGGAGATATAATTAATTACATCTCCGATTTTTATTTCTTCCTTTGTTGTTTCTCTTATAACTATTAAATCTCCAATATTATATTCAGGTTCCATACTTCCTGTAGAAACTACATATTGTCTAAATCCCAAAATACTAATATTGTTTTCATGCTTTACACATTTTTTGTACCCTGCAAGTATTGTTATTAAAATAATACCTGCAATAATTGGTACATAAACTATTTTAAGCAATCTTTTTATAATTAACTTTTTTTCGTATTTTTTCTTTATAATTTCATTAGTATAAATCATTTTATCCCCCAATTAATCATGTTATGTTTATTCTAAATGTAAAGTTTTATATGTATCACTACCAATTGTTTCTGTTCCAGTAACTTGTGTACTATTTGCTTCAGTATCTGTTATAGTTCCATAAATTGGATCAGCTACACCTTTTATAGCACCATCATAAAAGTCTAATGTTCCTGAAGCCCATACTCCATACTGCTTACCCCTAATAACTGGCGATGTGCTACTAATATTTGAGTCTTTAATACCTATAATTATAGGTCCATCACCTGAAATTGCGTGTTGAGTTGTTCCAATAATGGTTCCACCTGTTATTGTTATTGTTCCATTAGTTCCAACATTTTGAATTGTTGATCTTGGTACATTTGTATTATCAGGATTTCCAGTAGCATTAGAAGTAAAGGTTCCACCTGATATTTCAACAGTACCATTAGTATTATAAATTACTGCTCTTTGTGTCGCAGAGTAGTTTCCATCAGTAATTCTTAAAACAGCATTCTCCAAATTATTAATTGCGCCAGTTGCCTGTGTCGATGATAATGTACCATTTGTAATCAATAGAGTTCCACTATTTTCTATAACCGTTTTATTTTCTGCAACACTTAATGTATAACCATTCAAATCTAGTAAAACATTTTTATTTTTAGCAACTTTAAAGCTTCCAACTGAATTTTGTAATAATGTTATAGTTGTTTGAACATTAGTAGTTGGCACAGCATTTAAAGCTGCTGATAATGAATAATATTTAGTATTGCCTATTTGTGCAAAATATAATAGTCTCCAATGTGCAAAATATTCAACATCTGCTGTAATAATTGTAGTTGCATCTATTTGATCTCCACCATCACTTAATGTAAACCATCCAATAAATGCATATCCATCTCTAGTAGGTGTTGGTAATGTTCCTATTGGATTTCCACTTATAATACTTCTTGTTGGTTCACTTACAGTTCCACCATTTGGATTAAATGTTACTACTTTTGCTTTTTCCCACTGAGCAAAATATTCAACATCTGCTGTAATAATTGTGGTTGCATCTATTTGATCTCCACCTTCACTTAATGTAAACCATCCATTAAATACATATCCTTCCCTAGTTGGAGTTGGTAATGTTCCTACTGGGTCTCCAATTAAAATTCTTCTTGTTGGTTCACTTACATTTCCTCCATTTGGATTAAATGTTACTTCCCTTACATTCGCCGTATTTTGCAAATACGCTGTTTTGTATGTTTGATTATTTATTGTTTCTTGTGAATGTACTATTTCACAATAGTTTTCTACATCAGTTATAAGTGTTGCCTCATTATTTATTGCACCAGTTTTTCCTTTTATAATTCCATCATAAAACTTAAATCTTCCATCATTATTTGAATAGCTACTAATTCCATAAGTACCACTTTGTATTACTGGTGTGGTTGTACTTACATTTCCATCTTTTGAACCAATTTCTACAGCATTAGCGCCTTTTTCATTCCCTACTGCATAATAACTTGTTCCAATAATTGTTCCACCTAATATTCTAGTTATAGCAATGTTAGGTGTATTGTCTAAATGATGTACTGTTGGTCTATTTGTCGACGCACTACTTAAATACGCCGTTCCTGAGATTTCTACTGTTCCACCTTTATTGTAAACAGCTTGTCCTTTTAGAGTCGATGTTCCAATTAAATTTCCTCCAGATATATAAGCCGTCGCTCCTGGATAGTTATTTAATACGGCACCATCAACGCTTGAGGTTAATGTACCATTTGTTATCCTTATTGTACCATAATTTTCAAAAACTCCGTCTTTACCTGAAGTTTTTGATACTGTATAGTCTTGCAAATCAAATATAATATTCTGCAATTTTTTTATAGTTATTTGTTCTTCGGTATCTGCAAGAAGTTTAACTGTCTTTTGTACATTATTTGGTACTGCATCTACAGCAGCTTGTAAAGTCTGATAAAAATTACCATCTACCTCTGCAATACCTTGAGCCCATTTTGCATATAAATCTATTTGATTTCCTGTAATATAATCTGTTTCAATTATTTCTTGCTCATTTCTATAGTTTGTTCCCATTCCATCTGCCTGTGTATTCCATCCTGCAAAGTGAGAGGGCTCATTGGTGAATGTGTTTGGGATTAAATTAACCGCCTCATTATAATTCACTGTCATACTTGCCATTGTACCAGTTCCTCCATTACTATGGAAGTTTACTTTGTATGTACTTCTTCTCGTTTCTTTAGCATAGCCAACTACATTTGCTGTAACGCTTGCTTGATATCTCATGAAAGTAGGCAAAACAGTTGCTAAAATTATAAAAAAGGAAATTAATAAAGCATATTTAATTCTAATTTTATTTATTCTTTTCAATTTTTTTCTCCTTTTTATTGTTGATTTATGTATTGTTTTACAGTTATTCTAGATGTAGCTGTAAAATCTTCATCCTTGTCTATATCTGTTGGAAATGGTATTTTGCAAAAAATCCTATATCTTCGTATTGATTCATTATTCAATGCAATTTGTGTCTCTTGCAATGGAATATTTTCTATTATAGAAACCGTTTCTTCATTTATATCCTCTGTTTTATCTCTTTCTTCGTTTGCTCCGGTATTTACATACTTTTCATATTTTAAGATTTTTGTTCCACTAGGTAAATTAGATTCAGCTAAATCTACTAAAATAGAGTATGAAATTGCAACTTCAGATGTGCTTGGATTTATTATTATATCAAAGTAGCATTCATCTCCAGAATCTATATTTGTTGTATTATCTTCTACATTTAATAGTCTTATATTATTATTTAAATTGCTTGTTGCATTAGTTATTTCCGTACCATTAATTTCTATATGCCATTTAGCAGCTGAAATTGCTCCGTTATTTGTTGTTGTATATGTGTATCTTGCATATGTATGAGAAACAGTAATAAGAATGAAAAACAATATTATTAACTTAAAATATGGTTTTATACTTTTTCTGCTATTAATTGAATAATGTTCTTTAAGAGTCATTACTATTTCTCCTTTCTCTATTTTTTATTTTGAACTACAACTTTTTAAAAGTTTTGTAATTTGCTTGTAAAAGATATAATACCTACTATTATACCAATGATATTGTATCATACTACAAAATCTTTTTCAATGCTGTAAAAAAACCGACTTTCTTTGTTTTTTAGTTGCTTCAAGGATTTTCAATAATTTTATATTTATATTACATTTATATTACATTTATATTGCATTTATATTACATTTTTGTTACAGAATTATTAGTTTTTTATTTCTAACATAAAAAATCACCATCCTAAGCTCTAATAAAAAACTTAAAATAGTGATTTATTAAATGTGTTGTAATACCTTTATTTTTACAGGAATTTCAATCGATGCAGTATTGATTCCTATTTCTGTATCTTCTACATCATTTCCATTCCATATAAGTTCTAAAAGCACCTTTTCTATTTTCCCTGCTTTTACCTTTTTCATATTTTTAGAAAATCCATATTCGTCTTCAAATCTTGTACTGAGCGAAAATACGTCATTTAATTTTGAATCATCAAGTTCTATTTCTATATCCACAAAACCATTTATTTTTTGAAGATTAATATCTATTTCAGCAGTTGCTTTCATCCCAGGTGCTATTTTCCCAGGTACTACATTTTTGCTTTTTTGCACTTCAAATTTTATCTTGTGTGTATCATTTATTTCTTTTGCATCATTTGTAATTGTTACGTTCCATTTATTCGTTATCTCGTTATTTTTTGCATATACATAATTTAATGTTGTAAGAGATATAATCATAATAATAAATGTAGTAACAAATACACTTGTTTTTCTTTTTTGCATTTGATACACCTCTAAAAAAAATTACATAAATATTATATAGTATTATGTATACTTTGTCAATAAAATATGCAAAAATAAAACACTACCTTAAAATTAAGATAGTGTCTTGTTAGAATTAAATTAACTTATGCACCGATATGTTGTTGAACTGTTAATGTTACTGGAATTGTTAATGTTCCACCAGCTACGCCAACAGCTGTATCTTCTGTTTTTGCTGCATCAGTGTCTGAATTTTCCCATGTTAATGTTAATGTAACTGTCTTTTTGCCATTTGTTGTTGTAAAAGCTGAGTTGTTAACTAAAGGAATAACTTGTGCAGTTCCAGGTGTTCCGCCATCAACAGCAGAAGTCAATGTTACTCTACTTGGTAATGTTACGCCAGATGGTAAATTATTTGTCATTTCTCCAACTGTAGCGGTAAAGTCAACTGCAACTTCTGTCCCTGTTAAGTCTAATTCTATTGTTGCAACTGCTGTAACTGCAGGAGCAATTTTATTAGGTACTACATTATTATTGCTTTGTACTGTAAATGTAATATCTCTTGTAGTTGATGTTAATGCTGCACCACCATCATCAGGTGTCATTACAACATGCCATTCTGCTATATCTACCTTTCCTGTTGCTTCTCCTACTGTTGAGTATCTAGCATATGTACTACTTATTAGGTAAGCAACTAATAAAAGTGCTATAACAACAAAAATCGCTCTTTTAGTTCTTGTCTTTCTTTCATTTTTTGCCATTGTTTTCCCTCCCTTCAATTATGATATTTTTGTATTTTAAACTGTATAATTAGTTATTTTCTAATTATAACAATCTTAATAACTATTTTCAGTTGCTTTTTTCATATCTCTTTTGTCCAATCTTCCTGCTATATAGTAAGCAACTATTCCTATTAATAAAACAATTCCTATTAAAATCAAAATTATATAAGGTTCTTGAATTTTATATAATATTATACCTATATTAGGAATTCTGTGAATAATTAATCCTTCAACTTGATTTTCTTTTACAAATTTTGTATCTCCAACCTCATTTACGCTATTTTGCATTTCAAATTGTCTTCCAATATCATCTTCTGTAATTTTTATAATCCTATGTATTGTTACTTTATTAGTATTATTTCTAAATGCTATTAAATTGCTTTTTTCAAGATTTTCTGGAGCAATATTGTGTGTAAAAATTAAATCTCCATATTCAATTGCTTGATCCATATTTCCGTCTAAAACAACAAACATTTTGTATCCTAAAATATCTGGTATTTTATCTGGTTCTGTTAATCGTTGCCAAATTATTGTTATAGATATCAAAATTAAAGGTATAATAATTACATAAAATATTATATCTTCTAATAATGTTGTCTGTTTAATTTTTTCAGTGATTTTTTTCATTTTCCATTATCTTTTCCTTTTTCCTATTAAAAGTTACTTTGATTATTTTTATTTTATTATATTTCGACTTTTTTTGCAACGCTTCACAAAGTTGGCAATATATATGTGTGTGTACAGCTGTAAGGATTTCCGAGTTTTATTACAAAAATATTATTTTTATGTTACATTTTTATTACATTAATTAGTACTCAGCTATTATATAGATATTTATTTTTACTGAAATTTCTAATTTACATTTTGGGAGAATTTTCTAATAAAAGAACATTATATATTACTTTTTCTCTTAATCTATTTGAGGCATCTATATTTTTTAATAATTTTCTAAAAATATTATTTGTAAATAATTTCATTATATACGATTTCTTCGACTTGTCCTTTAATCGCATTCATTGTACCAACCCAGTATAATGGAGCAGAGTTTTTCATTTCTTCAGTTAAGTTGCTTTTTTCTTTCAATTCTTTCTTTTCCATAACTTTTACCTTCATATTTTTTTATTTTTAAGTTCAAAAAAAGATGAACTTTTAAATTCATCTTCTAAATATTTGAAAACTTATGATTTTGACTAAATTGTTTGAATGTATAAAATTTCTATTAACGAAAATGGGACTATCTCCTAATATAAAGTCTATCTAATCATTTATAATCCATACACAGTCTTCTTTTGTCATATTTACATTTTTCATTGAAATAACTGGTCTTAGCCCTGCAATTCTTGCTCCATTACTTGAATTAGTACCTCCAGAGCTCATAAACGCCAAAATATGGTATGAAGATGTAATAGATGAAGGATTTGATAAGAAATAAGATTTTACTTTTTTATTATCTAAAGTATAATCATTAAGTTTAAATAATCCTCTTTTTTTGTCTGCATATTCTTCTCCAGAATTATATGATTTTACACCGCCTTCTTTCCCTTGTATTTTATCATAACCTCTTATATCTGCCAAACTTACATTTCTTACTTTAGCACCTTTTTTGGCTATAAAAGCCTCTCCTGTAATATTTCCACTTAACTCTTCCATTATTCCATTTTTGTTTTTTGTAATTATTTTCTTATATCCTCCTATATTACGATCATCACTTGAAATTTCTTCTCTAAATTCAATTTTATCAAAAGAGTAATATAAACCAGCGGCACAATATGTCGCATTTCTATTGCTTGCAGTATCATAAAATCGATTTACATACTCATTTTTCACTTGAGAAGTTGGTTTCCATATTGCACTGCTCATTTCATACCAACCATAACACAATTTGCAAGGAACACCTGTACTTATAAACTCAATACTATAGGTTCCATCACTATTTTGTTCTTGAGAAATTAGTCTCCATCCTGTATTTTTTGTATATCTTTTTTCTGAATATACATCCTCATATTCTACATCATATCGTATGTAACTATCATCTATAAATGATTCTACTTTTACTACACATGTTGCTTTATATTCATTTTTTCCTTCTTTACATATAACTGTAATAGTAGCTTCTCCATCTGAAACAGGAGTTATCTTTCCATTTTCTACTTTAACAATTTCCTCATTTGAAGTTTTCCAAATTATATCTCCAGATAGATTCATTTTTGTTATTTCCAATGTTTTATCATATTGGTTTTCTCCCATCAGCTGTAATTCTATATATTTTTTATTTAATAATATACTTTTATCACTCAAAACTTCATCATTACTATCTATATAAAAATCATACCCATTTAAAGTAATTTTACCAGTATGTGCATTATCAATCAATACGTTTTCTATTTGTGATACATCAGCATCTATTTTAGAAAGTCCTTCTTTTAATTTTATTAAACTTAAATCGCCTAATTTGTTATATGATTGTAAGACTTCTGTCTTAATTAATTCTCTAGCTTCCTCTTTTTGTGCAGATTCTTTTGCATCACCCGCTTGTCTTATTATTCCATTATTTCCTGTTAGCATCGAAATAGAGATTCCAGCTAAAATTAATAGCACTATAATAGTTACAGCAAGTACAATTAAAGTAATTCCAGCATTTTTATATGTTTTTTTCACTTTAATATTTCTCCCTTCATATGTACTAGTAGTAATTTCTTACATCAACATTTTTTATATATTTTATAATATCTATTTTTAAAAATCAAGACTTTTAATTTTTTTAATTTTTTGTCAAAAAAACTTGAATTTAAATTAGTTTTAGTATAGTATATAATGGAATAATAATCAGGAGGATAAAAAAATGCCAAGAAAAACTAAAGAAATCGCTGAAAATGATTTGAATAAACCAGCAACTAAAAAGACTTCTATGCCTAAAGCTACATCTGCAAAAAAATCTACATCTGCCCCAAAAACAACTACTGCAAAAAAATCTACATCAACAAAAAAAACAACTACTGCAAAAAAATCTACATCAGCAAAAAAAACAAGTACTGCAAAAAAAGCTGTTACAACAAAGAAAACTTCAGCTAAAACTGCTACAGTAAAGAAAAATTCAACCAAAACTGCTACAACAAAGAAGACTTTAGCTAAAACTGCTACAGTAAAGAAAAATTTAACCAAAACTGCTACAACAAAGAAGACTTTAGCTAAAACTGCTACAACAAAAAGAAAAACAGCTACCAAAAAAGCCTCTGTCCCTAAAAAGAAAGAAGCTTCTGTCAGCAAAGCAACTAAAGTACCAAAAAAAGAAACTACAACTAAGAAAAAAACTGTAGCTACTAAAAGAGTATCTAAAGCAAAAAAAGGTGTTGAGATTTTAGATAGACAATTTTCTGCAGAATATTATGACCTACCTTTTAGATACAATCAAACAGTTGTAAAAATATTAGCACAAACTCCCAAAAATTTATTTATTTATTGGGAAATTTCTGATGAAGATAGAGAGAGTTTAAAAAAACAATATGGTGAATATTTCTTTGAAATAACAAAACCTGTTTTAGTTGTGCATAATGAAACTCTAAATTATTCTTTTGAAGTAGATATAGATGACTTTGCAAATAGTTGGTATTTACATGTAAATGATAGTAACTCAGAATATAAAATTGAGCTTGGTAGACGTCCAATTCCTGTAAATTACAACTATATATCTAATTATGATGTTAATAAAAAAGGACCAATTAAAGAGATTCAAACTCCATATATTTACATATCTTCTTCAAATGAACTTGATGCGCCAAATGACAAAATATTATTTAATATGCTTGATAAAGTTTATTTTAGAAATGTAAAAACCAACGAAATTATTGAAAAAGATATTAAAGACTTTCCAAATATATATAAAAATGGCAAATTTATTAATATTTATAAATTATATCAAGAATTATACAAAGAAGAAATTAAAAATGATAGCTTTAACTTACTAAATCCTTCTTCTGGAAATGTAGGTTCAGGAAGCTTTTATGAAAGGATATAAATAAAATGCAAAAGAAAGGCTATGTAAGCTTTGTATTACATGCACATCTTCCATTTATCCATCACCCAGAAAGTGATGATTATTTAGAGGAATCTTGGTTATATGAAGCAATTTCAGAAACATATTTGCCACTACTTAAATATTTTAAAATGTTAGTAGATGAAAAAGTTAATTTTCGTATAACCATGAGTATGACTCCTCCTCTACTTTCTATGCTTGACAGTAAATTATTGCAACAAAAATATATTAAGTATTTAGAAAACTTAATAGAGCTTTCTGAAAAAGAAATTAAAAGAACTACATTTAATAAAAAAATGAATGATCTTTCTCATTATTATTTTGAAAGATATTCTGAAGATTTAAGATTATTTAGAGATGTTTTTAAATGTGATATTATTTCTCAATTTAAACATTTTCAAGATATTGGAGTATTAGAAATAATAACTTGTGGTGCAACTCATGGGTATTTTCCAATTTTATATGTAAATGAAAAAACAGTTAGAGCACAAATTGCTGTTGGCGTTCAAACTTATGAAAGATTTTTTGGTAGAAAACCACGCGGTATTTGGCTACCAGAATGTGGATATGTTCCAGAAGCTGATAAATACTTAAGAGAATTTGGTTTAGATTATGCAATTGTTGAATCACATGGTGTTTTATATGCAAACCCTACTCCAATTTATGGAACTTTAGCTCCAATTGTATCTCCAGATGGTTTTACTGTTTTTGGTCGAGATATGGAATCTTCTAGACAAGTTTGGAGTTCTATTAATGGATATCCAGGTGATTTTAATTATAGAGATTTTTATAAAGATATTGGTTATGAAACCGATTACGAATATATAAAACCATACATAGCTCACAATGGCGTAAGAGTTCATACTGGTATAAAATATCACAGAATTACTGGAAAAACTGATAATAAAGACATTTATGATATTGGGTGGGCAAAAGATTCCGCAGAAAAACAAGCTGGTCACTTTTTAAACTCAAGAACTAGTCAAATAGAAAATGCCTCAAAATATATGGATAAACCTCCTATTGTTCTTTGTCCTTATGATGCAGAACTTTATGGACATTGGTGGTATGAAGGCCCTTATTGGCTATATATTTTATTTAAAAAAATTTATTATGATGAATGTAATTTTGAATTAATTACTCCATCTGAATACATAGATAAATATCCTTTAATTCAACAATGTACTCCTTGCAGATCAAGTTGGGGTGCAAATGGTTATAGTGAGGTTTGGCTTAACCCAAGTAATGATTATGCTCATAAACACTTACATAAAGCCGGAGACAGAATGTGTGAGCTTGCATATAATTTTAGAAATGTAAAACCTGATTTAGATAAATTAGAACATGAAATATCTGAATTAAGAAAAAATAAAAAAAGTGTAACAAAAATTACATCTACAAAAAAATATAAAGATTTAAAATTACAACTTCGTGCTTTAAACCAAGCAGCTAGAGAACTTCTTCTTCTTCAAAGTAGTGATTGGTTGTTTATTATTACAAATAATACTATGGTGGATTATGCTCATCGAAGAATTAAAGATCATACTGGTAGATTTACTAGACTTTACAATGAATTAAATTCAGGCAAAATTGACAAAAAATTTCTAGAAGACATTGAACTTAAAGATGCAATTTTCCCAGATATTGATTATAGAATTTATTTATAAAAAAATTCCCAATTATATTAATACGGGAATTTTTTTATTTATATACTAATACAACTCTACTTCTCCTGGTTGTAACTTACGTCTATTATTATTATCCTTTTTAAATTGTTTTAGATAATTCAGACATTCTTGTTCTATATTTTTTAGATTATTAGGATCTTCTTGTCTTATTTTATCACCATATCCGCTTTCTCTCAGAAAGAACAGCAACATACCAATCGCAGCATCTCGTGGTTTTAGTTTTACTTTTCTCCTATCCCTTATAAAAAACTCCTTTAATATTTCATCAATAGAAGCAGACGGCCTATCTTCTTTTATCATTCTTATTACTTCCCTTATAATTTCAAGCAAAGCCTCATTTTTTGATTTCATTTTTAATCGTTCTTCTCCTTTTATTTTACACGTTAATTATACCATATATTTATTATATATGTCAAATTTAATATCCCACGAATAGTGTAAAATGTCTCATTTCGTCCCCGTCACCAAATAGGATAAAAAATCTCATTTCGTCCCCGTCACCAAATAGGACAAAATGAGATATTATTATTAAAATTCAATTTTTTGTTTAACCCAATCTTCAACTTCATCAATTGGAATACGAATTTGCTCCATTGTATCTCTGTCTCTGATCGTAACTTGGTTATCTTCTAATGTATTAAAATCTACAGTTACACAGTATGGTGTTCCTATTTCATCTTCTCTTCTATATCTTTTTCCAATTGAACCTGTTTCATCAAAATCTACCATAAATGATTTTGACAATTTATCATATAGTTCAGTTGCTTTATCTGATAACTTTTTAGATAATGGAAGTACTGCAACTTTATATGGAGCTAGAGCTGGATGTAAATGTAATACCACTCTTGTATCGTCTTCTGCAATTTTTTCTTCTTCATAACTATTACATAAGAACATCAAAACTAATCTATCTGCACCAACTGATGGTTCTATAACAAATGGTACATATTTTTCCCCTGTTTCAGGATCTTGATATGTTAAATCTTGTTTTGTAGCTTCCATATGGCGTGATAAGTCATAATTTGTTCTATCAGCTATTCCCCATACTTCACCCCATCCAAATGGAAATTTATATTCTATATCTGCTGTTGCTTTAGAATAGAATGATAATTCTTCTTTAGTATGATTTCTAAATCTTATATCTTCTTCTTTTGCTCCTAAGCTAAGTAAGAAATTTTTGCAATATTCTTTCCAATATTCATGCCATTCTAAATCTGTATCTGGTTTGCAGAAAAACTCTATTTCCATTTGTTCAAATTCACGTGTTCTAAAAATAAAGTTTCCTGGAGTTATCTCATTTCTGAAGGCTTTTCCTTGTTGGCAAATTCCAAAAGGTAATTTTCTTCTTGTTGTTCTTAAAACATTTTTAAAGTTAACAAATATACCTTGTGCTGTTTCTGGACGAAGATATATTTCAGATTTTGCATCTTCTGTAACTCCTTGAAATGTTTTAAACATTAAATTGAATTTTCTGATGCTTGTATAGTTAAGTTTTCCACATTTTGGACACACAATGTTATTATCATTAATATATTTTACAGTTTCTTCATCTGTCCAACCATCTGCAATAACATCTTTTCCATTTTTGGCAGCCCATTCTTCTATTAATTTGTCTGCTCTATGACGAGTTTTACACTCTTTACAGTCTATTAATGGATCAGTAAAACCTGCAACATGGCCTGTTGTAACCCATACTTGTGGATTCATTAAAATTGCTGCATCTAGACCAACATTATATTTATTTTCTTGAACCATTTTTTTCATCCAAGCTTTTTTTACATTATTTTTTAATTCTACACCAAGTGGACCATAATCCCAAGTGTTTGAAAGTCCACCATATATTTCTGAACCAGGATATATATATCCTCTTGATTTGCATAAGCTAACTATTTTTTCCATTGAATCTAGCATTTTATTCTCCCCTTTTTTGTTCTTTTATAGTGATGTTTCTTGTTATATCATATTTTTTTTATAATTACAAGATATGTTTCAAATTTGTTAAAAATTTGTTAAAAATTTGTAATATAAAAGTAATATTTTATATTTTAATTAATAAAATTATTCTTTTAACCAATTGTTTTAAATTTCTAATTTTTATATACCTCCATATTTTTCTTTTCTTTAGTTCTTTTTTATAAAATTCTTTATTTTCTCCATTTAAGTCTTTTAATACCACTAATAAACTATTTGTAGCATATATTGCAAAATTTTCTTTAGTTTGTTTTTGTATATTCATATTGTTTGAAGTTTTAATCAAATTGTCAAAATGCATTAATTTATCTTCTAATTTCTTTCTTGTTTTTTTGTCATTATCATTTCTCATAATGCTATTTTTACTTTGAACATAAAAGTATTCTCTTTTATCTAAAGAAACAAATGATTTTGCTTTTAATATAATTATCGGCATTGTGGCGAAATCCTCATGATATGTACCACTTGGGAATTCAATCATTAATTCTTTTTTTATGGCATAATTCCATAAACAATCTATAAAATTGTCTCTACCAAATAAAATATTAAATCCTTGCTCTCCTGTAACTCCTTCAAATGCGACACTTTGAGGTTTTAACAATTCATTTTTGTTTTCATCTACAAAAATTGGATTCCATTTTATTAAGTCAATATTTTGCAATATAAAAGGTTCAATATCCTTTAGTAAATCATGTGATATATAGTCATCACTATCTACGAAAATAATATATTCACCTGTAGCCATCTTAACTCCATAGTTTCTTGTATCTGCAACTCCTGAATTTTCTTTCTTGTAATATTTTATTCTCTCATCTTTTTCATAGTTTCTAAGAACCTCTTCAGTGTTATCTATTGAACCATCATCTACAATTATAATTTCATATTTTATATTTGCTGTTTGGCTTAATATAGATTCTATTGTTCTTTTAATAGTACTTGCACTATTAAAACTTGGAATGATAAAACTAATCATAATTTTACACCTCTTTTTTTCATTGGGGACTGTCCCATTTGCAAAATGGAAAACACTTTAAGAAAAAATCTCATCTAACTTATTTAAAATTTCTTCATTATATTTTTTTGCATCAAATTTTTGCATATTAAATCCTTTATCTAAATACTCTTTCATTCCTAAATAGACACCATCTTCACTTTTTTCAACAACTATGCCAAATTTTTTATTTACTTCTAACATACTATCTGATACATTAGTAGTAATTATTGGTTTTCCTAAAATCATACTCTCTATAAACACAACTGGATATCCTTCGTAATCTGATGACATAAGTAAACAATCTGATTTATTTAAATATGGATATGGGTTCTTTTTAGCACCTAAAAACTCTATATTGTTTATTCCTTCAGCTTGTTTTTGGTATTCTTCGCTATCTTCCCCTGTTCCTACAAATATTACTCTAAAAATATAGCCTTCTTGATTTAATCTTTTTGTAGCATCAATAATTCTAGTTAGCTTTTTTTGAGGTTCTTTATGTCTTCCTAAATTAATAAATGTAACAATGTTTTCTCTTTCTTCAAAATCTGTAGCTGGTTCTTTAGATTTTTGTATTATTTTATTATAATCTATTAAATTATTACACTTTATACATTTGTCTTTTTGATTTTCAAAAAATTTTATAAAAGTGTTTTTATCATTTTCAGATACAAAAATAATCTTTTTAAAATTTTCTATTTTTAATTTTTCAAAAAACTGCTTGTATTTATTTACATCTTGATTATAAAAATTTAAGTAGTCATTATGTACCCATAATGCTGAATTCTTGCTTGCATTTCTTGCAACAAAGCCTGATGAATAACTATATGTTGCAAAGCTTGCAGAAAAATCAAACTTGTTTTTATATTTTAGTTTAAATATTTGCTGTTTTAAGAAGTTTATTATTTTTCTAATTAATACTATTTTAAAGTTACTTGGCTTATATGTTATTATTTTTATGTTTTCCGGAATTTCGTTTAAAAATATTCCCTCTTTTTTTTCTAGAACTAATGTGATTTTGTATTTATCTTTAATATTTTTTAATAATGTAATTAATGCTGTTTCAATTCCACCTACATCCATTGAATATGCTGAAAATAGAATTTTTTTCATAAATTTCTCCTTCTTTTACTTTTAATTCCACAAAATAATTATTTACTCATTATTTCTTAAACTTCTATCTTATCATCTCTCACTTCTTACTTCTTTTCTTCAGCCAGAACTATTATCAACAGCAGGTTGTCAAAAAGGTCCGTCCCCATTGACAACTGCTTGTTTTATTGAACTTTGTCTGTATCCTTTTTTCATTAAATATTGTTTTATTTCATCTTGTTCCATGTCTTTACTTTTCTTTAAAAATATATTATATGCTGATTTTATTTCATATTCTTCAAGTTCTTCTTTATTTTCATAAAAATAATCTTCTATTAAATCTCTATCTAAACCTTTAGCAATTAATTTATATTTTAATTCTTTGTTCGACAAATTTTTTAAGATTTGAAAATTGTTTATAATTTTTTCAATATATTCTTTATCATCAATATATTTTGCTTCTTTTAAATAATCTATAATATCTTCAAACATTTCTTCATCAAATTCATTTTGAAACTTTTGTCTTACTTCTTGTTCTGTTCTTCTTTTATATACTATATATTTTAAAATTTTTGTTTTTGCTTTATCAAAATCTTCTATCGAATACATTATTACCTCTTATCTTTGTTTATAGTGATTTTATTTTACTATAAAAGCTCTAAAAAAGCAAGGTGAAATGACTTAAGTATAATATTTTTTTCTAAACTCTTGAAACTTTTTGGTTTTTGTTATAATATAATACTATTAGAATTGAAAGTATAAAAAATTTTATGAAAGGAGTTCTTATTTTAAGCGCCAGGACTATTTTTATAATAGTTGACGAGGTCTAAGGTTATCGAAATTTTCGGCGGATGCCTTAGTGGTATAGACTTTTACCATAAATTTAATTAAAGCCAAATGGTGACATTTGAACAGAGGTTAAATTAAAAGTATTTACTTTCAATTCCATATATTTTATAAAAATTAATTCTTAGAAATAAGATATGAAAAGGAGAAAAAATTATGTGTGGAATTGTTGGATACATAGGTAGCCAAAAAGCTAGCCCTATTTTACTTGCAGGGCTTTCAAAATTAGAGTACAGAGGTTATGACTCTGCAGGAATTGCAACTATAGAAAAGGATTCTATAAGAATTGCAAAAGATAAAGGTCGTGTTGAAAACCTTTATAATTTAAAAGAAACAAAAGAATTAGAGGGAACAATTGGTATAGCTCATACAAGATGGGCAACTCATGGAATACCATCAAAGGTAAACTCTCACCCTCATTTTGATATGACAGAATCATTTGCTGTTGTTCACAATGGAATTATAGAAAATTATCTTGAATTAAGAAAATTTCTTGAAGAAAATGGTTACAAATTCATATCAGATACAGATACCGAAGTTGTTCCAAATTTAATTAGCTACTTCTATTCTAAAGACAACGAAAATGACGATTTTAAAATATTAAGATCTGTAAAAAAAGCTTGTGATAAATTAATTGGAAGTTTTTCTTTAGAAATACTTTCAAAATATATGCCTAATAATATGATTGTTGTAAGAAAAGACAGTCCATTAGTTATAGGAAAAGGAAACGGTGAAAACTATATAGCATCTGATATTCCTGCTATACTAGGCTATACAAAAGATTTTTATTTATTAAATAATTTTGAATATGTTATTCTTTCAAAAGATAATATTAAATTTTATGATAATAATCTAAAAGAATTCAGTAAAGAAACTACCACAATTACTTGGGATGCTATGGCTGCAGACAAAGGCGGATATGAAGATTTTATGATAAAAGAAATGATGGAACAACCTACAGCTGTTAGAGAAACTATAGGCTCAAGAATTGAAAATGGAAAATGCAATTTTACAGAATTAGATTTTACTAAAGAGTATCTACAATCTCTAAATTTAATCTATATAGTCGCTTGTGGAACTGCTATGCACGCTGGTTTAGCAGTTAAAAAGACAATAGAAAAATATTGTAAAGTCCCTGTAATTGTTGATATTGCCTCAGAATTTAGATATAGAGATCCTATAGTTAATGAAAAAACTTTATGTATTTTTATTAGTCAATCTGGAGAAACAGCAGATACATTAGCTGCTTTAAAACTATGTAAAGAACATAATGCAAAAACCCTTGCAGTTACAAATGTAATTGGAAGCTCAATTTCAAGAGAAGCAGATTTTGCCATATATACTCATGCAGGACCTGAAATTGCTGTTGCTTCAACAAAAGCATATACTTCTCAAATCACATTACTAACTTTACTTACTTTATATTTAGCCGAAACATTAGAAACAATTTCTTTGGCAGAAAGTAAAGAAATTATTGATGGATTACTTGAATTACCATCAAAAATAGAAACCATATTAAAAAATACTAAACAAATATCTCAAATTGCAAAAAATATATTTAAAGAAAAAGATGTATTTTATATAGGTAGAGGTGTAGATTATGTTACTTCTATGGAAGCATCTTTAAAACTAAAAGAAATTTCTTATATACATTCTGAAAGCTATGCAGCAGGTGAATTAAAACATGGAACTATTGCTTTAATTGAAAAAGGAATTAATGTAATAGGCATAGTTACTGAGCCAGATTTAGTCAAAAAAACAATAAGTAATGTTGAAGAGCTTTCTACAAGAGGTGCAATTACTACTGTTGTAGTTAATGAAGCTACAGAAAAACAAATTGATAAATCTATTTTTAATAATGTAATTGTAGTTCCAGAAACAATCAGCTGTCTATCTCCTATTGTTTCTATAATCCCACTTCAATTACTAGCTTATTATGTTTCAAAAGAAAAAGGCTTAGATGTAGATAAGCCAAGAAATCTTGCAAAGTCTGTAACTGTAGAATAAAAAAATCCTATTTGGTGACGGGGACCAAATAGGATTTTTTTACTTTCTCTTTTCTCATTTGGTGACGGGGAATAAATGAGACAATTTTCGTCTTCTCATTTGGTGACGGGGATAAAATGAGATTTTTATTCATTCCAAATTTTATCTATTAATTTAGAATTAACCCTTGTAATTCTAGCTAATTGTGTTTTATTAACTTTATATATATCTTTTAGTTCTTTTAACTGAATTCTATTATTTTTATTTTTAAAATATGAAATAATTTCTTTAGGTGTTTTTAAAGATATTTTTTTCATTATTATATTTATTAATTCTTCATCAGATAATTTCGGAATAAGTTCAAAATCAGCGTAATTCATCACTTCCTCTATATTTTCTTTTTTATTTGTATAAATAATAAATTGATCTAAATCATTTGAAAAATAGTGTAATAACACCTGTTTGTTAATTAGTTCTTCTTTATATATATATTCCTTATAACTACTCCAATTATATTGATTTGTTTTTTCAATTTTGGCTTTTTCTGGATTTCTATGAACATATCTACAAACTTCTAAAAAATATTTATGATTTTCAACTCTTTTACTTTTAAATCTTTCTTGAATTAAAGGTCCTTTACGATTATATTTATGATTGAAATAATGTACATATCGAATTGATAGCCCTTGCATGGCTTTAGACAAAATGTCGTCAGTTGCATCTATAACTAAATGAACATGGTTATTCATCAGGCAATATGCGTATATTTTATATTTAAATTTATCTTTAGTCAATTTCATTTTTTCTTTAAATACCTGTTTATTGTATATGTGTCAATGATGTGAAACAAAAAAGTATAAAAATTTAATCAATATAATTAAATTGCACAATTAATCATTCCAAATCCTTCTAACTCTGCTCTTTTCTCCTTTGGTGTTAAGTATTTTAATACTGCCATTGGTATATTATTTGATCTTTTCAAATATCTTTTTCCTTGCTCTCTTAAGTCTTCTATGCTATAAAATTTTAAATAACTATAAAATCTCTCATTATCATTTCTATGACTTCTTTCTACTTTTCCATTATGTTGTGGTGTTCTTGGCTGTATTTTATGATGCTTTATCCCTAACTCTTTCAATAGTTTCTCTAGTGGATGGACTTTCTTGATCTTTGCTTGATTATACGTAAATTCTGTTCCATTATCTGTCTGTATTTCTTTTGGTTTGTACCCTAAATATTCTATCAATCTCTTTACAAAATCTACCGTATTTGTTGGCGTATGTTCTTCATACCAATATAAAAACCTTTCTCTCGTTGCTTCATCTACATACGTATATTGATAGAATTTTTTATCCTCTGGCAAATTCTTGCTCTTACATTCATTTGGCACATATTTAACATCCATTTGCCCTTTCTCTCCAATGTTTTTTGGTGTTTCATATTTTTTATTGTGTTTTTTCTTTGATGTATTCTTTATGTTCATTCCTTTGTAGAATTTTATGTCTAATCTTCTCATTACTCTATATAATGCTGTTATTGTCCTTGTATATCCTTTTTCTCTCTTTAATTTTGCCCATAATTCACACAATGTTATCCTTGGATTTCTTCTAACATAATTTCTTATCCATCTAATTTCTTGATTTGTATGTGCATTTGGATGTCTACTATTGGGCTTATGCGTTTTATCTTCTAGACTCTCTTTTGTACCATCATATTTTTTATTCCATCTCCATAATGAAATCCTTGATATATGGTACTTACGGCATACATAATCTATATCTCCACAATTTCTATACATTTCTACTGCATATTTTCTTGTATTAATATCATGTGGAAGGTATCTTTTTTTATTTTTTTCTGATATAATATTATTCATAAGTGATTTAAATCTCCTTTATATAATTTTTGTTTCGCAACTCAATTATATATGATTTAAATCACTTATTCAATTATTATATATTTTGTTTCACATCAATTGTAACACTACAATTTTTTCTTTAAATACCTGTTTATCTTCATTATCATAAAAAATATCACCGTCATCTATCCCTTTGATGATAATATGATAAACCTTCGAATCACTATATTCTCTTGGTAATCTTGGCAATTAATACTCCTTTCTAAATTAAGTTTTATACAAAGCATTATACCACTATTTTATGTAAAATTCTAGTGTTTATGAAAAAAAGTCTTAATTATTCCCCGTCACCAAATAAGACGGACGAAGAAAAATGTCTCATTTATTCCCCGTCACCAAATGAGACAATTGCCTTTAAAACTCCGATTTTGCCATAATAATATGACAAACTTCCCTGCATATATGCTATATATGGTGGGCGAATTGGTCCATCACAACTAAGCTCAATTGTAGCACCATCTACAAATGTACCTGCAGCCATTATTACTTCATCTTCATATCCTGCCATTGGACTTGGAATTGGTGTTACATAGCTATCTATTGGGCAACCTGATTGGATTCCTTGACAATATTTTATTAATTTTTCTTTATCATTAAATATTATACTTTGTACTATATCTGCTCTTGGTTCATTATATTTTGGAGTTGTATTATATCCTAACTTTTCTAACATTCTACTTGCAAATACTGCTGTTTTTACTGCACTTGCAACTACTTCTGGTGCAAAAAATAAACCTTTTAAATAATTAGTATTTTGATTCATTGATGGTCCTATTTCTTTTCCAAGTCCTGTTAGTCTATCTGCAACTAAAGCAATCAATTTTTCTTTTCCAACTACATATGCTCCACTTGTTGCAATTCCAGCTCCTAAATTTTTTATTAATGATCCAACTGCAATATCTGCTCCAACTTCAATTGGCTCTTTATCTGCAACAAATTCACAATAGCAGTTGTCTACCATTATAATTACTTCACTATTTACTTTTCGTATTTCTTTTATGATGTTTTCAACCTTATCAATAGTTAAACTTTTTCTTGTTGAATATCCAAGTGATCTTTGAATTTCAACTAATTTTATATCTTTTTTTGATAACCTCTCAATTATTTTTTGAGTATCAAATTCATTATTAACTAAATCAATTTGCTCATAACCTATGTTAAACGCTTTTAAAGAACTTGGTGATGGATTTTCTCCTATTCCTATTACAGTTTGAAGTGTATCATAAGGAAGTCCTGTTATACTAAGCATTGTGTCTCCTGGTCGCAATAATCCTTGTAAAGTTACAGCTAAAGCATGTGAACCAGAAATTAATTGAGAACGAACTAATGCATCTTCTGATTTAAATATTTTACTATATATTTCTTCAATTTTATCTCTTCCTGGTTCATCTATTCCATAACCTGTTGATGTATTTAAATGTGATCCAGATAGATTGCTTTCTTGCATTGCTTTTAATACTTTAATTGAGTTTATTTCACATATTTTATCAATCTTTTCAAATTGCTCTTTTATTTCTTTTTCAACTTCTATTGAAAGATTTTCTAATTTTTCACTTATTCCAAATTCTTTATACATTTTTTATATTATAGCTTTTAAAAATGGCTATTTCTCCCTTCTCTTCTATGTTTTCTATAAAATTATATATCTTTTTTTTTATTTTGTCAAAAAGGACATGAGCCCAAAAAAAAGGCCCGAGCCTAATTTTAAAAAATACTCGGTCTTATTTTGAAATAAGTATAGCCCAATCTGGGTGTTTTTCTTTTATTTTCTCACTTTGTTGTGTTGTAATATATCTTCTTATTTTTAAAATATCTCCTATATCAATTTTATTATTTCTATTTAAATCCCCCATTTTTATTAATTCAGGAGTTAGCATCCAATTGGAATGACTTTGTAATAGGGATTTGTTCTGTTCTACTGCTATATGTCTTTGTAACTTAAGAATATCACCGGAATCAATTATTTTGTTTAGGTTTATATCTCCATACATACTATCTGTTTCAGTTTTATTATTAATTTTAGCAGTATAGACTTTTTGTCCTGTTACATTGCCTTTTTCATCTTTAAACCATATATAGCAGTCTTTATTATTAAGTGTAGTTAATTTTGCAAATACATTTGTAGATCCATTTTTATAAGCTCTCCATTCATTTGGTTTTGTATCTGTATTTGAATATGACCAATTAGTTATTTTATTTCCGCAAACCGCGTTCATTGTTATTGAAATTGATTGTTCATCAATATCCACTACTTCAGATGATACTATTACCGGTTTATTAAACATATTTGTATTTAAATTTAATAATCCATATCCATAATACTTATCTTTACCTTGTACTCCTAAGTCTTCAGTATTTTCTATCAAATTATTTTTTATTTGTTCAAATGTATATTGTTTATTTTCTGATTTTATCATTGCTATAGCAGATGTTACAAAAGGCGTAGCAAATGAGGTTCCTTTATTATTAACCCTGTGAACACTACCCTCTTCAGTATAATAAGTATCTGTTGTAGGATAAGGTAAAATTAATGCTTCTCCTGGAGCTACAAAATCAAGTGAATTACCATAATTTGAAAATGAAGCAATTTCTTTATTAATAGTAGTTGCCCCAACTGCAATTGTATATTTACTACTTGCTGGATAATAAATATCTTCTTCACCTTTATTTCCAGATGCACAAACTACAGGAATCCCCAAATCATAAAATGCTTTAAAAAATTCTTCGCAATATGTTTTTGTTGTTTCATTTATTTCCTTTTCACTCATTCCTAAACTTAAGTTAATAACATCAACTTTATTTGATATACTTGCCATTGCCTCTAAAACAGTTATAAAAGTTCCATTACCTTCATTATTTAAAGTTTTAATTGGTACAATTTTTACATTATTTGAAGTTCCCTCTGCAATAATGCCAGATACCATTGTTCCATGTCCATATGTATCTTCTATATCCGTATTTTTTTCTACATAATTATATGCATTTGCTAAATCTAACCTATCTGCTGTATCTATATTTTTAAATACCTCATGTGTTGCTCTTACTCCAGAATCTAGAACTGCAACTTTTATTTGAGAAGCATTCTTATTGTTTTCATTTTTTGCTTTTAGATTTACAAGTCCAGTATCGAAAATTCCCCAGGCCTGTTTATTTTCAGGCACATTTAATGCTTCAATATCTATATCATTTTCTAATGCTGAAACTTTATAATCTTTTACTACACTTTCTATAGCCTTATCTTTTGTTAACTCATTATACCCTAATTCAGTGCTTTCCTGACTTGAATAATGAATAGAATACATATCCTCTGAAATTTTAACTATTGACTCTATATTTTTTGCACTATTTATTTTATCTATATTTGATGATTTAACTAATATTTTTTTTGTTGAAAACTCACTATCTTTATGTTGTTCTTTTTCAGTCTCTACATTTTTTTGTTCCGTAGTTTTTATTTCTTTATTGTTATTAATTTCTTCTTTTTTATATTCTATATCTTCTTTGGTTATTTTTCGCTCTTTCTCAATTTCTGATGTTTTTTGATTTTCTATATTTACAGCTTCTGTTTTTTTACTGTTATTTTGATTTTCAGTTTCATTGTTTTGATTATTAATTTTATTATAATTCTCTGTTTTTGTGGTTAAATCCACATATAGAATTTCTTCGTTCCCTATTTTTATTTTGTTGCTCTCTGCCCATTTTTGTTCTTTGTTTTGTTTTGCAACAATATTAATTGATATAATAATTCCGCTTATTAATGATAAAATTATGCTAATAGTAATAGTTATTACTATTAATTTTGTGAGTATTGTTTTCATTTGATTTATGTTTCCTTTCAAATATCTTTTCTAACACAATTTATATTATCATATAAATTGTAAATTTTCAATGTAAAAATATAAAGAAGCAAATTTTCCTTAACCTTATACTGTATTATTATCATAATTTATTTTCAATCTCTATACCATTATCACCTTGTATTTGCTCTTCTTTCATTAATTGAAAAGCTATTTGAAAAATAAGTGGTAATCTACCTTTATCCCTAATACCCTTAATACTATCAATACTTAAAAGCTTCTTTTTGCTTTTAATGCTGTATTGACATGAATATGAATCTGGATTATGTATTGTATAATGTATAGGTTTGCCATTTATATTTTCTCTTCTAATAAAAAGTGTTTCTCTAATTATTTGTGGTTCGCCATTATTATTTGATTGATAAACACATACTGCTTTAATTTTACGTTGTCCTGAATTTGGATAAATCGAAAAAATAATATAGTTTTTTCTTTCGTCACTTTCTAAAGATGTATAAATACCCTGACTTTTTATTATATCCTCATCTATTTCATCAGTACTAATAATAATTTTTCTTTTTTCAAAACATTCCTCACCTTCAGGATATTCAGCAGATTGAGTTTTTTCAAAAATATATATATATACAGTTTGATTTTCTGGTATGCTTTTATAGGTTTCTATTTGTACTGAATATTCTGGTATTTTAAATTCTTTAGGTATTATAAATTTTTTACCTATATCTTGATTTTCTTTAGATGAGTTTTTAAGTATTTCACTTATAATTTTTCGAATTTCTTTTCTTATATTCATATATGTATTCATTGCTATATTATTTGAAACTTCCATCTTTTTCTCCTCTAAAAACAACTTTAGCCAACGAAACAAATTAAATTAATATATAATTTGTTTTCGTTGGCTATTTTAAATTTTATTCGTTTGTATCTTCTTTATCTTCTACTTCTTTATTAACTTTAATAGTTATATCTTGGTATTTTTTCATACCTGTTCCTGCTGGAATTAATTTACCTATAATAACATTTTCTTTAAGTCCAACCAATTCATCTTCTTTTCCTTTTATTGCTGCTTCTGTTAATACTCTTGTTGTTTCTTGGAAAGAAGCTGCAGATAAGAAACTATCTGTTGCAAGAGAAGCCTTTGTAATTCCAAGTAAAATACGTTTTCCTTTTGCAGGTCTTAATCCTTGTGCTTCTATTTGTGCATTTTTGTCTGCAAATTCGTACATATCTACTAGAGTTCCTGGGAACATGTCTGTATCTCCATTGTCTTCTATTCTTACCTTTTTAAGCATTTGTCTTGCAATTAATTCAATATGTTTATCATTTATATCAACACCTTGGTTTCTATAAACTTTTTGAACTTCTGTTGTTAAATATTCAAATACTCCTTCTGGTCCTTTAATTGCAAGTATATCTGCTGGATTTAATGATCCTTCAATTAAAGCATCTCCTGGTTCTACCATATCTCCATCTTTAACTTTCATTTTAGGTCCATATGGAATTGTATAAGATTTTGATTCTGTTTTGTTTGTTACTATAACTTCTTTTTTCTTTTTAGTTTCTTTTATTTTTACTTTACCTGCGATTTCTGTCATAACAGCTAATCCCTTAGGTTTACGAGCTTCGAACAATTCTTCAACTCTTGGTAAACCTTGAGTTATATCTGTTCCTATAGCACCACCGGCATGTTTTGTATTCATTGTAAGCTGTGTTCCTGGTTCACCTATTGATTGAGCAGCAACTATTCCTATTGTTTCTCCGATTTCAACTTTATTATGTCTTGCCAAACTCATTCCATAGCATTTTTGACATACACCATGTTTAGAATGACATCCAAGAACAGAACGTACTTCTACTTTATCTATTCCTGCTTCAACAATTTTATCTGCTAATTTATCTGTAATCATTGTTTCTGTATCAACTATTACTTTGTTTGTATTTGGATCAATAATGTCTCTTACAGGATATCTTCCAAGTAGTCTTTCTTGAATTGGCTCTATTAATTGATTTCCATCTTTAATGTCATATACTATTAGTCCTTCATTAGATCCACAATCTGGTTCTCTTACAATTATTTCTTGAGCAACATCTACTAATCTTCTTGTTAAGTATCCAGAGTCTGCTGTTCTTAAAGCTGTATCTGCAAGACCTTTACGAGCTTGGTGAGAAGATATAAAGTACTCTAATGCATCTAGTCCTTCTGCAAATGATGCTTTAATTGGTATTTCGATAACTTTACCTGTTGTACCAGCCATAAGTCCTCTCATACCTGCAGCTTGTCTTAATTGGTTTATATTACCTCTTGCTCCTGATTCAACCATTAAGTTAATTGGATTTAAAGGATCTAATCTTGCTTCTAAAGCTTTACCAACATCAACTGTTGCATTATTCCAAATATTAACAACTGACTTAAATCTTTCGTCTTCTGTAATTAAACCTCTCCTATATTGTTTTCTAACTTGAGCAACATCTTCTTCTGCTTTAGCAAGAATATCTTTCTTTTCTTTTGGCACTTTAACATCTTCCATAGAATATGTAAGTCCAGATTTTGTAGAATATTTAAATCCTTTTTCTTTGATATTATCAAGTACTTCTGCAGAAATTGAAAGTCCATGTATACTAATACATCTATTAATTAAGTCTCCTAATTTTTTCTTATTAACTGCAAAATTAATTTCATATTGGAATTTTTCTTCTGGATCTTCTCTATTTACATATCCTAAATCTTGTGGAATTCCATCATTATATATAATTCTACCAACTGTTGTTTCTATTCTTTTTGATTGTTTTTCTCCATTAAATTCTAATGTTCTTCTAACAAATATTTTTGCATGCATTCCAACAGCACCATTTTCATATGCCATTATAGCTTCTTCTGGATCTTTAAAGTATTTTCCTTCTCCAAGTTCACCTTCAACTATCATTGTTAAATAGTATCCACCAAATACCATATCTATAGTTGGAACTGTAACTGTTTTACCATCTTGTGGTTTTAATAAATTGTTTGTTGAAAGCATTAAATATCTAGCTTCTGCTTGTGCTTCTGGAGATAATGGTAAATGTATAGCCATTTGGTCTCCGTCAAAGTCGGCATTAAATGCTGTACATACTAGTGGATGAAGTTTTATTGCTCTACCCTCAACTAAAACTGGTTCAAATGCTTGAATACCAAGTCTATGTAGTGTTGGTGCACGGTTTAACATTACTGGGTGATCTTTAATAACTTCTTCTAATATTCCCCATACTTCTGGTTTTAATCTTTCTACCATACGTTTTGCGCTTTTAATATTGTGTGCTATTCCTCTTCCAACAAGTTCTTTCATTACAAATGGTTTAAATAATTCTACAGCCATTTCTTTTGGAACACCACATTGATATATTTTTAACTCTGGTCCAACAACTATAACTGAACGTCCTGAATAGTCAACACGTTTTCCAAGTAGGTTTTGACGGAAAC